>DAIMMR010000214.1:0-6733 GCA_036720575.1 Clostridium sp. | reverse complement strand
ATAAATTGTATACAAAGTTCTGGAGACTTTAAGATGAATAATAATATTACTGCAAATAATGTTGGTATAAAAACAACTTCGGGAGATATAAAAATGAATTATAAGTCCATTGATGAGTACGCAAAAGTAAGTTCTACTTCTGGAGATGTGAAGATGGTACTTCCTCAAAATTTGAGTTTTAAATTTGAAGGAAAGTGTACTTCTGGAGATATAAAAGGAGATTTTCCGTTAACCTATGAAAATGATAGAAAAAGCAAGGTATCTGCACAAGTAGGAAATGGCCCATATAAGACAATAAATGTAAGTACAGTATCGGGTGATATAGATATTTCAAGTAAGTAATGAATATGAAAAATAAAAAGGAATTTTAAGTTTACTGTAAGCGTACGTATTGCTTATTCCCATTTGTGTGGTAAGATATGAGGACTTGATTAGTTTACAAAAATTGTTTCGCAAACTGATTAAGCCCTCTAAGTGTATTATCAGTACAGGTAACTTTTTAGTATTAGAATGACTATATGCTTTGAATAAGTTTGAAACATTTATTTACTTAGTACATTAAAATAAATGGGAAGAGATTCATTTCCTGTATTTGATTTTTCAATTAATACAGGATTATTAATTGATTCATAAATTAGTTTAATTGTCTTGGAAAGATCAGCGTCCTCTACTCCCAAAACAATATTGGATTCACAAGATGGCTGCATAATTATCTTTATTTTGATATTTTGGTTAGATAAATTTTGAAAAATTCTATGGACAATTTGCCTAAATTTATTTATATTTCTTATAATTATTTCAACTAAAGATATATTATGATTTATAGTTATGGAACCTGGATTAAGCTGAGTTTCTATTTTACTAATAAAAGAACTTTCACATTTACGTAATTGGGAATCTGGTACAATTAATGATACAGAATCTGAATTAAAAGATAAATGTTCTACAGAAATATTATCAGCGTCTATAATGGAAAATAGGTTATTCAAACCATCATTTATTAAATTAAGCTTTTCTAATGTTACTATTGAAAAATTTTCTTTGCCGGATATTCCAGCAATAGTATTTTTATAATCTTCATCAGGTAAATTATCAGATATAAAAGTACCAGTGTCGTCTGGATTATTAGTGTTTCTTATATTTATTGGAATTTTACTTTCCTCAGCGGGAATAATTGAATCTTCATTAAGAACATTCGCTCCCATATGAGAAAGATTTTTTATTTCTTTATATGTCATGTTTCTTATATTTTTAGGGTCTTTTACAATGCTTGGATTTGCCATTAACACGCCGGATACATCAGTCCAGTTTTCATATATAGAAGCATTCATAACACTTGATATTATGGAGCCAGTTATGTCTGATCCTCCTCTTGGAAAAGTTTTAATCGATCCATCTTTATTGGAACCATAAAAACCGGGTATTACAGCTTTTTCTACATGGGAAAGTTTGTTTGAAATTAACATTTTAGTAACTTCTTTGTCTAATTGGCCATTTTGTTTAAATGAGATTATATTTGAAGGATCTATAAACGTAAAATTGATAAATTTTGAAAAAAGTAAACCATTTAAATATTCTCCACGGCTTAAAATATAGTCCTTAGAGGCACCGTTAAAAAAATCATTTTTTATGCCATATAACAATTTTTTCATATCTAAATCCAATTTTAAATTATTACATATAGAAACATATTTTCCTTCGATTATATTGAAATAATTTTCAAATAGATTTTTATTGTCAACGCAGCAATAGCATTTATATAGAAGATCTGTGACTTTATAATCTTTTTCAAAAGTTTTTCCTGGAGCAGAAACTATGATATATCGTCTCCTTTTATCTTGCAAAACGATTTCCTTTACTTTTTTAAATTGTTTATCATTAGCAAGTGAGCTTCCTCCAAATTTAGCAACTATTAATTTATTCATTTTTAAGGTCTCCTATGAATTATAATTTATTAAATCAGATTTCTTAATTGTAACTTTATATCTATTATAGTTTAGAATTTTATGCTTTTTATTGCTTTTAATGCTGGAAATATTGTTAAAAGTGCTTTTGCATAAAATGCTATAATATTTTATGCAATTGAGCACGATGCTTTCACTTCTTCCACAAAAGTATCAAAAATTTAGTTTTGCAAATGCATGTTTTGGCTTAGGTGGAATTTTAATTTTGCCAATAGACAGATTTATATTAAAGATGGGTATAAAATTTAATTACACATATATTATTCATATAATACTTATATCTTTTTATATTATTCTTGTGTTAAGAATGGATAGAAGGACATTTTATAAAAGTAATTCTAGGAGATAAATTCTTAGAAAGAGTTGGACAACTTAGATTCCTTTCTATATCACCTTTAATATCAATTTTGGGAATTATTATTTTACTATTTGGAAAAAGTAAGATTCAAGCTTTAACAGGATTTGCAATTATAGGAATATCAATATCACTTATGTATCCTGCACTTCAAGGATATATTGTGCAGCATGTTACTGAAAAAAATATACCTTCTGCATCTGCTGTTACTATGATTTTCAATAACTTGGGAGCTACATTTTTAACCTATATAATAGGTTTTGCAGGTGGTATAAAAATAACTTATGTATTTATAATACAAATATTATTTTACATATACATAGCATTAATTTCTGTGTACTATAGAATTTTTAAACCTGGTAAAGTTTAAACTTTGAAAAAACATTGCATTTTAGATGATTTTTGCTATTATGTTAATAGAGATAAAAACACAGTTTTGGTTGGTAGTCCAAAACCTGGCTTGTACTTTATCTGATGGCTACCTACTGTAACACTCCCACTTCTATCAAAGTGGGAGATAACAGTAGCTACGCCCCTAGATAATTCATCTAAACTTAGTGGGAGAAACAAGCTCCCACTAAGTAAGATTCATTGATAAGGCAGCAGTAACCTGCCCTCCTGGGGTTGTCCGTCCTCTAGATTTTTTATTTGTTAAACAGGAGGAATAGAAAATGACAGCTAATATTAAGCTAACAGTATTTTTTGAAGAGCCATTTTGGGTTGGTGTATTTAAAAGGTGGGATTCTGATACAATATATCTTTCAAGGGTTGTATTTGGTGCTGAACCAAAAGATTATGAGGTATACAACTTTATACTAAAGAATTTTAGTAATTTAAAGTTTAATAAACCACTAGATATCAATGATGCTGATAAAAACATTGATAAAAAGATAAATCCTAAAAGACTTCAGAAAAAAATTAAAAAAGAGACTAAAGACAATGGTATAGGTACAAAGGCTCAAATTGCAATGAAGCAGCAATATGAAGATTTTAAACTAAAAATAAAAAAGGTTTCAAGAGAAAAAAAGGAAGAAGAAAAAGATAAAAAATTTAAATTAAGGCAGCAGAAAAAATTAATGAAGCACAGGGGACATTAACTAGTATTGTCCAGGTTTTAATGTGTTTGGGGTGGCTTTTAAAATTACTTTACGGCTATTTTCTGCTGAGACAGTATCTACGAAAGGGTTTGATTTTTTAAAACCCTTTTTATAATAATTTCAATGGAAAGTAAACTTGACATTACAAAAAAACAGTAATATTCTAATATTACAAAGTCACTTTTCATTGTGATTGGAGGCATTAATTTGAAAAACAGGCTTGAAGAAATTAGAAAACAACATGGCATCACACAAGAGGAGCTAGCACAAAAACTGGAGGTATCAAGACAAACAATTGGATCGCTTGAAAACGGACGCTATAATCCATCTATATTGCTAGCTTTTAAGATTTCTAAATTTTTTAATGTGAGTATTGAAGAAATATTTATTTATGAGGAGAGTTCAGAAAATGAAAACTTTTAATTATGAATAATAAGGCAGTAACTTTGATCAAACTAACTAGTAACATATATAGATGTACACGGCTTATTTTGATAAACAGAGTTTCTTGGCATCAGATGGAGTTTTGACTCCACCTGATGCTTATTAACAGGATTCTTAGTGCTTCACACTTAGAAGGCGTTATCCTTTAGGAGAAATCGTTATCCAGGGACGTAGCTGCTCGCAACGTACACTTGGAGAAAAGCAGATATCCCAAATCTTTGATTTGGTGATAGTCGCTTTCACAGAGTGCGTTGGAGTATTAGAGCAGGTAGTCATCGGATAAAAAATTTGAAATATTTAAAAAATGGAAAAGCATTTTTGAGAGGATGAGTGAAGGTTGAAGAAAATTGAAAGTGAAATAAACAAAAAAAAGTGGCTGATCCTGATTACAGTTGTTTCTGCTACATTTATGTCAACACTTGACGGCAGCATTGTAAATGTAGCACTGCCGGATATGGCATCTAAATTAAATGTAGGAATGTCAGGTATTACATGGGTTGTTACCAGTTTTTTAATAACTGTTGCAGCAACTATTTTAATATTTGGAAGACTTGGGGACATGATAGGAAAGACAAAAGTTTTTAAATTTGGAGTCGTTCTTTTTACAATAGGTTCGCTGCTGTGCGGGCTCACAAGTTCACTAACCTTACTTGTAACAGCAAGAGTTATACAAGCAGTAGGAGCATCAGCTACGATGGCTACTAATCAGGGAATCATAACTCACGTCTTTCCGGCTAACGAGAGGGGGAGGGCACTTGGAGTTTTAGGTACATTTGTGGCGTTAGGTTCTATGGCAGGTCCTCCGATTGGTGGTATTATTGTTTCTGCTGTGAGCTGGGAATATATATTCTTAATAAACATACCTATAGGAATAATTGTATTTATACTTACATTAAAGATATTTCCTAAAGAACATACCACCTCTGATGAAAAACTAGACATAAAAGGAGCTCTATTATTTATAGTAGCTACAGTTTCGATGTTTGGAGCATTGGGACAAGGACAGGTAAAGGGTTATGACAATGCATTTATAATGTCAGCTTTTGTAATTTCATTTATAACTTTTGTATTGTTTATTATAGTAGAACATAAAATAAGCATGCCGATTTTGCAATTGAGTATTTTTAAAAACAGTTTATTTTCAATAAGTATAATATGTGCTTTTATTTCATTTATTGCAATTAGTGCATCAAATATAATACTTCCCTTTTATTTTCAGGATACATTGAAGTTTTCACCGGCAGCATCTGGAATTCTCATGATGGTATCTCCTATTGTTTTATCTGTAGTGGCTCCTTTTAGTGGATATATGTCAGATAAAATTGGATCAGAAATACTTACCTTATTTGGACTTAGTTTTACAAGTATAGGATTGTTTTTCTTATCCAGTTTAAATGAAAGGTCCTCTGTACTTTTGATTGTAGCTTATATAGTAATTATGACTCTAGGAAATGGAATGTTTCAATCTCCTAATAATTCGCTAGTTATGTCTACTGTTAGTAAAGATAAGCTTGGAATAGCGGGAAGTGTAAATGCCCTTATTAGAAACTTAGGATTTGTTTTAGGTACATCTCTTTCCACTTTATTACTTTACAACAGGATGAGTCATAAAATCGGGTACAGAGTGGTGGATTACATAAAAGGCAGAGACGATGTTTTTATTTATGGTATGAGATCAGTATATATAAGCGTTGGCATTATGTGCTTATTTGGAGTTTTGATAACTGCATTAAGGTTTTACTATAGTAAAAAATTAAGGGGATTATATATGAAAGGATGATTTAGTATGAGTTATAGAGTTTTGATTACAGAAAATATATATGAAGAAGGCAAGGAGTATCTTAGAAGTCGTGGGTATGAATTAAAAATGGCTTCTGATATTTCAGAAAATGTTTTGGTAGAGGAAGTAAAAGACTGCGATGCAATATTAGTTAGAATGGCAAACATTACTGAAAAAATTATGAAATCAGGAACAAAGTTGAAAGTCATATCTAAGTTTGGTGTGGGAGTGGATAATATAGATGTTGAAGCTGCATCAAGTCTTGGAATAAGAGTTACCAATTCTCCTGAATCAAATAAAAACAGTGTGGCTGAGTATACTGTGGGACTTATATTGGCACTTGCCAAAAAATTACTTATTTATGATAGAGAACTTAAAGATGGAAATTTTCAAATAAGAAAAAGTTTTGGAATGGATCTTGAAGGTAAGACCCTTGGAATTATAGGAGTTGGTAATATAGGGAAGCTTGTTGCTTTAAAGGCTTCAAAGGGATTTGGCATGAAAGTTATAGGATTCAAGAGAAATGCTCCTTCAACGCAGATAGATAATATGGAACTTACTGAGGATTTAGATTATGTACTGAAAAATTCTGATTTTGTAAGTTTGCATGTTCCACTTACAGATAGGACAAAGGGCATGATAGGAAAAAGGGAGCTGTCTCTTATGAAACCTAAAGCTTTTCTTATAAATACGGCACGGGGAGAAGTGGTTGATGAAGATGCCCTGCTGGAAGCACTTTTACAAAATAAAATTGCTGGAGCTGCTATTGATGTATTTAAAGGAGAAGAACCATCTAAAGATAATCCTCTTTTTAAGCTTGAAAATGTAATTGTAACGCCTCATACTGCAGCACATACAGAAGAAGCAGGTATAAGGATGTCCGTTCATCCGGCCATTGGCATAGATGAAGTGTTAAGCGGCAGAGAGCCTTCCTGGCCGGTGAATTAGTATGATCTTTCTAGGGGGTATTCACTTTACATAAACAGAGTTCTTGGCATCAGATGGAGTTTTGACTCCACCTGATGCTTATTAACAGGCTTCTTAGTGCTTCAGCACTTAGAAGGCGTTATCCTTTAGGAGAAATCGTTATCCA
>DAIMMR010000213.1:0-6735 GCA_036720575.1 Clostridium sp. | reverse complement strand
CAGGGTAAAACCGTTAATTTAAATTTAGTTAAAGAAATTGCACTCATAAAAAAGGCAGCTGCCCTAGTCAACAAAGATTTAGGAGAACTTAAAATTGAAAAAGCTGATGCCATAATTAAAGCTAGTGAAGAAGTTATAAGTGGCAAATTTGACGATCAGTTTAAATTAAGTGCATTTCAAGGTGGAGCCGGCACATCCACAAATATGAATGTAAATGAAGTCATAGCAAATAGAGCTATAGAAATACTAGGCGGCGAAAAAGGAGATTATTCACTAGTACATCCTTTAAATGACGTAAATATGTCTCAATCTACAAATGATGTTTATCCTACTGCTCTTAGAATTGCAGCTATACGCCGCATAAGGAGATTAAGCAGTTGTCTGTCTGATCTTCAGGAAGAACTTCAAGTTAAAGAAAACGATTTTTCAGATATATTGAAATTAGGTAGAACCCAGCTAATGGATGCACTTCCCATGATGGTAGGACAAGGTTTTGGGGCTTACGCCAAAGCAATAGCACGGGATAGATGGAGAATATATAAAGTAGAAGAAAGACTCAGGGAAATCAACATAGGCGGTACCGCTATAGGTACAGGTCTTAATGCAACTAATAAATTTATATATAAGATAACCGATGTACTTCAAGACTTAACCGGCCTTGGAATTGCCCGTTCCGATTATCCTATGGATGTTACTCAAAATTGTGACGTATTTGTTGAGGTCTCAGGACTTTTAAAGTCCTTAGCCTGCAATCTTTTAAAAATCTCAAATGATTTAAGGCTTTTAAATTCGGGACCCCGGGGAGGAATAGGAGAAATCATTCTTCCAAAGGTACAAGCAGGTTCAACTATCATGCCAGGAAAAGTCAATCCAGTCATAGCTGAAATGGTAGCACAGGTAAGTATGAGAGTAATATCAAACGACACAGCAATTACTATGGCCAGCAGTTCAGGTCAATTGGAGTTAAATGCATTCACTCCACTCATTGCAGAATGTCTACTTGAATCCCTAGAACTTTTAGAAAGAGCAGTTATCCTATTTAGGGAAAAGTGCATTAGCGGAATCAAAGTAAATGAAGAAAATTGTAAAAAAAATCTTGAAAATTCCACAGCACTAGTAACTGCATTAGTACATTACATAGGTTATGATAAAGCTAGTGAACTTGCAAAGAAAGCCTTGAAGAATCATAAAACTATAAGAGAAATTATATATGAAGAAAAAATACTGCCTAAGGAAAAAATAGATGAAATAATAAATCCATATCAACTGACAAAACCAGGTATACCTGGCAAATAAATATTGGAGGAGATTACTTATGAGTTTAAATGAAACACCTCGCTCAGTAAGAACACATATAGCACTCTTTGGCAAAAGGAATGCAGGTAAATCAAGTATTATAAACGCGTTAACAGGACAAGATATAGCCATTGTATCAGATGTAAGGGGTACTACTACAGATCCAGTCTATAAATCTATGGAAATACTTCCCATAGGCCCCTGTGTACTAATAGATACCGCGGGCCTTGATGACGAAGGTGAACTTGGTGAACTTAGGAAAGAAAAAACGTTGAGTGTTTTAAATAAAACTGACATATCAATAATTGTAATAGATTCAACTGTTGGAATCACAAATTATGACAAGTCTATAATAAATCAAATAAAAAATAAAAAAATCCCCCTTATAGGAGTCTTAAACAAAATCGATGCTGCTGATATACAAGATTTAGATATAGAACATATGAAAAAAGAACTTAAAATACCAATTATAAAAGTATCTGCACTTAAAAGAAAAGGTATACTCGAGTTAAAAAATCAAATAATAGCTGCACAACCTCAAAGTGAAGATAAATTTAAAGTAATCGGAGATTTAATAAACCCAGGGGACTTTGTAGTTCTTGTAACCCCCATAGATAAAGCAGCTCCTAAAGGGAGACTTATTCTCCCTCAACAGCAAACCATAAGAGATATACTGGAAAGTGATGCTACTGCGGTGGTAACTAAAGAATTTGAACTTAGAGAAACCTTACAAAATTTAGGTAAAAAGCCTAAAATAGTAGTTACAGATTCTCAGGCATTTTTAAAAGTTGCAGCAGATACCCCAAAGGATATATTAATGACTTCTTTTTCTATACTATTTGCAAGATGCAAAGGAGACCTAGTAGAACTCATAAAGGGAGTAAAAACTGTAAAGAAATTAAAAGATGGAGACAAAGTACTTATTGCAGAAGGCTGCACTCACCACAGACAATCTGATGATATAGGTAAAGTAAAAATTCCTAGATGGATACGCCAAATTACAGGTAAGAAGATAGATTTTGAGTTTTCATCTGGTGTTTCTTTTACAGAGGAAATAAAGAACTATGCCCTAATAGTTCACTGCGGTGGTTGCATGTTAAACAGAGCCGCAATGCTTTATAGAATCAATACTGCAAAAAAATTTAATGTTCCTATAGTAAACTATGGCATACTTATTGCATATGTTCAGGGAATATTGGACAGGGCTTTAAAACCATTTCCACTAGCTAAAATGACATGGGACGATAAAAATTAGCAAAGAAAAATCAGCGGTTGCAATTTTTACCGCTGATTTTTCTTTGCTAATTTCTTTTATCCGATGACTACCTGCTCTAATACTTCCCTTCTCCAAGTGTACGTTGCGAGCAGCTACGTCCCTGGATAACGATTTTCCCTAAAGGATAACGCCTTCTAAGTGCTAAAGCACTAAGAATCCTGTTAATAAGCATCAGATGGAGTCAAAACTCCATCTGATGCCAAGAACTCTGTTTATATACTAGATTTTAATAAATGGTGAAGCAAAAAGAATTAATGAAAGAACAATTATAAATATTACAGTTACCCATATGATAATATTTTGTAATCCATTGTTAACATATTCACCCATAAGTTCTTTATTGTTAGTAAGTAATACCATAAATATTAATATAATAGGACATAAAATTCCTGCAAGCTGTTGGGTAACAAGCATAACCCCTACTAATGATACATTAGGTATCAATACTATTATTGAACTGAATATTATCATAAAAGTAAATATACCATAAAAAGCAGGTGATTCCTTATACTTATGGTCTAATCCGCTTTCAAGTCCAAAACATTCACATATTGCATATGAAGTAGACAGCGGAATAACCATAGTTGCAAGCACAGATGCTCCAAGAAGTCCAACTCCAAAGAGGATCGACGCATAGTTCCCTGCTAGCGGCTTAAGCGCCTGTGCAGCTTGGCTGGCACTATCTATTTTTATTCCTGTTTTGTATAAAGTAACAGCAGTACATATTATTATAAAAAATGCGACCAAATTTCCCCAAATAGAACCTAAATATACATCCAATTTTTCATATTTATAGTCTTTTATTTGCAGTCCCTTATCTACTACAGAGGATTGAAGATAAAACTGCATATATGGAGTAATTGTAGTACCTATCATTCCTATAAATGCTAAAATAAATCCTCTGTCAAATTTTAAAGTAGGAGTAAAAGTTGCTCTTATTACATGATTCCAATCTGGTTTTTCTATAAAACAAGTTATTATATAAGAAAAAAACACAAGTGTAAAAGCTAAAAATATCTTTTCTATATTTGAATAAGAACCTTTTGTAATAAGGAACCAAACAACAAATGCCATTATAGGAACGGAAATATATTTATTTATACCAAACATATCCATGCTAGCAGCTATACCAGCAAAATCACCTACACAAACACCAAAATTAGCAACAAATAAAATTATCATTGCAAAAAAAGCAAGCTTAACACTAAAATTTTCTCTGATTAAATCAGAAAGCCCCTTTCCTGTCACAACAGCCATTCTAGCATTCATTTCCTGTATAACAGATAAGCTAAATGTTATTAATAACAGTCCCCAAAGCATGCTGTAACCATATGATGCTCCAATAGTCGCATAAGTAGTAATGCCCCCTGCATCATTTCCTGCATTTACAGTGATTAATCCAGGACCAATTATGCTTAATATCAATAAAAATTTATTTTTCTTTTTCATGTTTTTATTCTCCTATTTTTATATATACATCACATTTATATATGCAGCTTTTACTTTAGTTGCTGTACAAACATGAGTCATATATAATATAACATATGAGGTGATGTAAAATGTTACGAAATGGTGAAAAATACAGTTTACAGATAAAATCCCATGTTTTAAACCTAATAGTTTGTTTGTCATTCATTTTACTACTTAGTTCATGTTCTTACAATAACACTTCTAATAATCAGCTTTATGAAAAAAACATAATAACGATGGTGTGAATTTTGTAAACAAAACACCTGGTATATCTTGCGAAGTTACCACCAAAGATAATAAGATTTACACATCATCAAAGTTTAAAGAGAATTTTTCTGATTTAAATAAAAATTTTAAAATAGCAAACTAACATAGATAAATCATCTATTGAATTTTAAAAGGAGGACATGAAGACATTATGAAAAATTATGAAATTGAACAGGCTGAAGAACTTATAAATTATATTTACGAAAGCCCAACTTCCTTTCATGCAGTAAAAAATGCTGTATCTGAACTTGAAAAATTTGGATTTGTAGAAATTAAAGAGGGAGAAGCCTTAAAAATAAAAAAAGGAGGTAAATATTTCGTAACTAAAAATCAATCTGCCCTTATTGCTTTTACAGTTGGAAAAGGTGAACTTGAAAATGATGGGTTTAGAATAATAGGAGCTCATACTGATTCACCCAGCTTTAGAGTAAAGCCAAATTCAGAAATAGAAGTAGAAGGTGCTTATGTAAAGTTAAATACAGAAGTATATGGAGGCCCAATATTAAATACATGGATGGACAGGCCTCTTTCACTAGCAGGAAGGATTGTTTTAAAAAGTAAAGATCTCTTTCATCCTGAGATAAAACTTTTAAACATAAAAAGACCTCTTATGATAATACCAAATTTAGCAATACATATGAATAGGAATATAAATTCAGGTGTTGAACTAAACAGGCAAAAACATATGCTCCCTCTTTTAGCACTAGTAAATGACAAATTCAAACAGGGACATTACCTTACTCAAATTATAAGCGAAGAACTTTCAGTACCCGAAGAAGATATATTAGACTTTGATTTATTCCTATATGAATTTGAAAAAGGCAGCATAATAGGAGCTGACCAGGAATTTATATCATCAGGAAGACTAGATGATTTAAGTATGGTTTATTCAGGTATAAAAGCAATTTCAAATAGCAAGATTAAAAATACCACAAATGTAATGGTATGCTTTGACAACGAAGAAGTAGGGAGCACCACAAAGCAGGGTGCAAATTCACCTATGCTCTTGTCTATATTAGAAAGAATAGCTTTCAATCTTGGTAAAAACAAGGATGATTTTTACAGAGCTATATCAAAATCATTTATAATATCCTGTGATTTAGGTCATGCACTTCATCCAAACTATGAAGAGAAATCTGATCCTGTAAACAGACCTATTATAAATAAAGGCCCTATTATAAAAATAAGTGCCAGCCAAAGTTATACTACAGACGCCGTATCCAGTGCCATATATAAAAGTATATGCTGCAAGGCTGGAGTTCCTGTTCAAGTATTTGTGAATAGATCGGATGAAAGAGGAGGCTCAACTATAGGTCCAATATCTTCAAGCCATATAAATATGACATCCTTAGACATGGGCTTAGCCATATTATCCATGCATTCTGTAAGAGAATTAGGGGGCATAAAAGATTATGTGTATGCCTTAGAATCTTTTAATAAATTTTACGATCTATAATATTTTATGGAGTTAAAAAAGGCTTTTGGATTTCCCAAAAACCTTTTTTATATTTATTTTAACATTTAAATTTATTTATCTGTTCATTAAAAGAAGCAAAATATCGATATGTGTTCAAGAAAATGTCCATAACTTATTTAATATATAGTTAACTATTCCAGTAATAATAGTTGCTATCATCTGAGCTAATATTTTATTGAGATATAAATTGTTTATCAGACAAAATAAAATTGCAGTACTAAAAGTAAGTGAAATTAAATTTACAATAATAAATTTCATAAGTAAAGAACTTACTCTCCCATTGGCTTTAAATACCCATATCTTATTTAAGACAAATCCATTGGCAACTCCAAAAACATACGCTATGATGTTTGAAATTATATAGTTAACATTAACCTTAATGAGTAAATTATAAATAACCAATGTTATACTCGTATTTAAAGTTCCTGAAGCAGCATATTTTATAAATTGTTTTTTCCTACCTAATAAACTTAAAATCATCTTATGCCCCTACCATATCCATTATTGTTTAACTTTCAAACAAAATAAGTATCGATTATAAATAATTTTAATCTATTAATCTTAATAATCTCTTAAAAATAATTTTATACCTTAAAAGTTTTTAAAAAATGTCTGGCTGCTGAAGACAAATACTGATTTTTCATCCATATTATAGCTGTCTGTGTTTCCACAGAAACTAGTTTAATTTCCTTATAATTCAAATTTGAATTGGGAATAAGTCCAATAGCAGCCTCAGGTACAATAGCTGTTCCTATTCCAGTACTTGCCCATAATAATATCGATCTAACATCATCTCCTCTACAAATAATTTTAGGTTCAAATCCTTCCTTACGGCATGCCTTAACTATGACATTTTCAAATCTCCTGTCTATTACTAGAGATTTATTTGCAAGCTCAGTCATCTCTATATAATTCTGTTTTTCATTCCAATTTAAACTGCTACTAGCAG
>DAIMMR010000212.1:0-6738 GCA_036720575.1 Clostridium sp. | reverse complement strand
ATAAAATACGCCTTTTATCTGATTGTCTCGGCTTCCAAATATTTCTTTTGTTCCCTACTATCCTATCGGTACAATTTTGTCTTGATGTCCGTCTGCAACCAGCATGGCGTCAACATCGGATTTCAGCGATACTAACTGCGGCTTGCTAAAAACCGCTACGTAGTCTAATCTTCCTTGTTCAATTCCCATCGTTAGGTATAAAGCCATATTTTCCATCTCCTTCTCCTTTTAATAGTTTATTATGATAAAATCTAATGCACTTTGCATAATGTTAACTTGTTCTTTCAATTTCTCAACTTCTGTCGGTTCCGCAGGCTCCGGCTCTATTTCCTCGTTTTCTTCTACTACAATCCACTGCTCTCCGTCCCATTTTACTATCTTTGCATTAGGCGGAACTGTATCTATTCTTCGATATTCGACCAATTCATTCCACCCGCTTTCAAAAAGAAATAAATCCGTTTCGGTATCGTATAGCCCTCTATATACAAGCGTTCCTTCTGTATCTATCAGGTTAGTATTTATTATCATATAGTTCCCCCCCCTACGTAATATACAAAATAAAGGACAAGAGTTTTGCACGCCGTAGAAATATTTATTTGCAGTTGCCCCGTACTTGGTATAAAATTCCCAGCATGCGTAATAGTTGAGTTTGTGTTGCTTGATATTGCCCCATGTATAACAGGTTCTAACCATCTACCAATTCTATATCCTACTGGAATAATATCTGTTAAAGTAACATTAAATTGCCCCGCCGCAAAATTCGAACCATCTTCTTTCTCAAGCTTGAAAAAACATTCAACCCAACCGTTTTTCTTGGATATTCTGCTTATCGGAATTGCATATCCGCTGACAGGGTTTAAAGTTGCTACTATGGGTTCTTTTGTCAGTTCGGCTAAAATGTTGTCCAAATTTTCAATTTGTGCCTCATGCTCATTTATTGCATTTACTAAATTTGTCTTATCTGTTGTAGTTAAAGTTGTTTTATTACCGATATCAGCATCTAATTCATTAATTGCACCAGTAACCGTTTGTGCCGATGTAGTCATTGCAACGTCTCCGACGGTCGTTTCAAGCGATAAAATATCTGTTTTATTCTCTTCTAATGTTGTATCTAATCTTTTATTAGTTCCTTCTTCATAAACTGCTTTAGTTAATGTTTTAGGATAAATTAAATTACCAACTTTATCCCTAAAACTATCAATAATGTTCGCCATTATATCATCTCTTTCTTTTTATATTTATTACTTTTAATTTATATTTATTTACAATATACAAAAGGTATAATTAATATATTTCAATGATAATTATACTTTTGTATGTTTGTTGTGATTTTAATTTAATTCTACTAATTCCTCGTTTTGTTCCCTAAATCTTTCTTTTGTGCCCTATTCTCCGCTCTCTAATCCTAACGCCTGTGTAACCATAGCACGCAAATTGAATATGTCCGGTACTTCCTCAAACGTCATCATGCCTGCCAAAATCAAAATTACGTAACTTCTAACGATTTGTGAATCAGGTTTAAATGTCATGATTATCAACTCCTTTACAAATTTTATTATATTTTTTATTGTTCTAAGCATTGCTGCACCACTACTTTAAGATTAAAAATATTCGGTACGTCCTCAATTGTCTTAATTCCTTGCTGTATTAATAACAGATAATTTTTTACTATCTGCGATTCTGCCGTAAACTCCATTATGCTGTTCCTCCTATCATAGTAATTATCAGTTCTATTATTTCCGCATTTGCTTGTGCTTGTTCAAGCCTTAGTTCTTCAATTTCTGTCGGCTCCTGCGGCTGATTATTCAGCTCGTCTATTTCTGCCTGCGGCAAACCTTCCACCCATTCGGAGCCTGTCCATTTGAGCCACCAGAGGGGTTTCGTATTGTCAGGCGCAAGTATGTAGCCTTCCGGAATTTCCTCATTTTCTTCAAGTTGTATACTGTCAAGATGCCTTTGGTTAAAAGGCAATTCAGTAGGTATTTTAATAGCATAGCCATTTTCATCTATTTTTAAATATTCATACATATTAGTCACCTCACAGGCATATAGCAGAAAACTGTGTATTTTGTCCTGCCGAAATACCACTATCGTTGCAAATAATAATATTCCCTGCGGTTGTGACAACTAAGAAGGGAATTGCTCTATTGGTTGCTGCATTGTATACCATTATAACGGTATTGGCGATTGGCCTATATCCTTCAGGCAGAGTAGCTATAACCGTGGCAACGGTTATTGTTCCAAATACAAGGTTACCGCTTGTCCTTAATTCCAACTGCCCTATTTGATTTTTTCGGTATTGTAGCGTACCAGTTGCCCCATTTTGCAAAGTGGCGTTTGTCCAGTTCAAAGCAATAATGTTGTCACTTACTTCATTGTGTGTCCAATCTGTAGCTATTCCCCCTTGTTCTAATTTTGGGGCATTTATTGTCAGATTAAATGAATAGTTTATATTGCTATTTGGGCGAACGAAAAAAACTGAATTAGTATTATCTGTTTTATTAATGTATATTTTATATTTGGTCCAGTCTCCATGAATTTCTTTTTCAACCAAATATATAAAAAGACTACTATTATAAGTACTTATCGGTTCATATTGTTCAAACCCCTTACCCCAAAAAGAGAAAACATAATTTCCCGCTAATCCGATAGAAAAAGAAAAACCTCTATTTAAACTTCCGCTGCCTGTACCAATGTAAGTGCTTTTTATAGAGTTTGTCCCTGCTATATATACATCCGAAGTATCAAATGTAAAGACAACATCAGCACCATATGGAACAATGTTTCCACTATTGTTGTTACTAAAACTGCTATTACTTAAAAGGTTACCTATACCCATTTGCTTAGTCTTAGCGTCCAAATTATCAATTTGTTCCTCATGCTCATTAATTGCACCTGTTAAAGTTTGTGCAGTAGTGGATAAAATTTCATTACCTACTGTAGTATTTAGTGTGCTAACATCTGTTTGTTTTGCATAATAATCGGGATTTTCACCATTAAGCAAATCTGCATCTAATGGAATTGCATTTGCCAAAGGTTCGTCTAAATCATTATTTCTTATTATTATATCACTCGATACAGTACTATATCTATCTGCTAATTCGTCAATTGCTCCTTGTGCATTGTTTGATGTTAAGCCACTTGTAGTATTAGAATATTCTACATTTGTAGCATTAGGAGCAGAAAGAGCAGAAATATGAGTATTCATTGCATCAAACTGTTCTTTTGTTGGTAAATTAAAAATTTCTGCCATTACTTACCAAATCCTTTCTTTTTTATAAATTTCACATCTTGTAAACGTTTAAATTTCAACGTTATATTTTAAATAAAATGCAAGTTTTATCATAATATTTCTTCGTATATAAATTGTGGTTGTCCATTAACTATCTGCAATCCATATCTATATTTTTTATTATTAGTAATATCTTTTGCTTGATTTGACATGTCTACTTTTAAAATTCTTCTATCTTTAATGTTTGCATTTGTAATTGCAGTCACATTCATACCAACATAAATTTCAGCTAATAATAAACCATTAGGTATCATCGGAGCAATAGGACTAGACGAAGTTGTTCCTTCTAAATAACTTGCTATACCAGAGGAACTCACATAGACAACATCTATTCTTGGATTATTTATATCAGAAGCTGTAATAGTGATATTAGTCTGATTTATATCAAATCTTGATCCTTCTTGTGTATGTATAACTCCACCACTCACATTTACTGTCATATCAGGAATTACTTGCTCTGTAACTTGAAGCCCATTTATAATTCCATATCCAGTCGATTCTTTTATTAAATTAAGATTTATTGACATTTGACTATGTGTATGTTCATCGGGTGGGAAAGTCGTAGGTTTATATTTTATATTATTCCATGTAATATCCAAGCTGTCTAAACTTGTTATTTTCGTCCAAACAAGAGTTGAACTATTATAAATATATAAAGCCCAACCATTTGTGACAGTTACATCTGCTGTTGCATCATCAACAAATACTATTTTATTGTTATATAAATTAGTCAATAAATCTCTATTCGCAATATTTGTAACACGTTCTACACCACGAGATTCATATGGTATCTGATTTATTGGTATTCTTGAATTTATGTCTAAGGTTGCAATACCATCAGCTTGACCTTTTTGTGTACTTGGAATTAATCCATCTAGTATTGACAAGTTGGAATTTGTTTTACCTATTATCTCAGATACTATCTGATTGTAGGCGTATTCTGTATCAGCTAAAATATTTATATTTTCTAACTGCAAATTAGGTGTATTCGCCATTGTTTCACCCTCTCTTAATTATCTTTAAAATACAAGTTAAACAATGTCATCGTTTTTAAACTACCCATTGTTAAAGATTGCAAATCTAATACTGGTCGCATAGCATTTACTATTAATCCACCTTGAATAGATATTTGAAAATCTTCCTGTATCAGTTCTACTTTAATTTTTTCATACAATTTTATGCTTGTTTGATATATCATATTTAATACATCTTCATATTTTAATTTATCTACTAAACTTAAACCACTATCGAATTCATGTTCATGTATGATATTAAACATTAATTTTTCCATAGTCTTAACAGTAGTTATTAAGTCTTGACTATCAAAAATATCAGTATAACCTAATTTTTCTATAAGTTTAATGGTTTTATTGATATCCATTTGTTCTATATAAAGAGTAAGCATTATTTCCAAAACTTTAGATAAATTATCTACTGTAAATTTTACATTTAAATCGTTTAGTATCTTAGTTAATTTTACTGCTTTGTCATTATCAATTAATTCAACTTTTAAGTTGTGAATAATCATTTAATCACGCCTTACATTTTAATTTTAAATATCCCAATTGGAAACCTTGCAATTGCTCCAACTTGTAATAATTTCTTATCTGTTCCTGTAAGTTCAACATAATATTTAATATCATCGCCTGTTCCAGTAGCACTTGTAGCTATAAACAAATACATTGGTTGAGCTGTAGTATTCCAATTTGCATTTATAACTTCTGGAAATTCAAACATTATTTTATTACTAACTTCTCCATTAATAAAATCCGTCCATGTTGTTTTATTATTTGGGACTTCAATTCTAGCATAACCATTAGTTGTCGATGGTTCTATAATTCCACCACCTGTTGCTGAAATTGCACCTAAACTTATTCCTATATAATGTGTAGTAGGCGTTCCACTACCAAACTCGGATTCTACCATTTTCTTTTTTTGTATTGTACATGCTGGCAAAAAATATCACTCGCTTTCTTTTTAATTTAATTTTATTCTATCGGTTTATCTATTGATAATTTAATTTTTTCTGTTCCATGTTTTTTATTACTTGTATCTGTTATTAATAAATTAAACCAATATTCCCCAACACTTAACATTTCTGTATCTGTTGGAGTTAAATTTATAATACAACTTCCATCTTCTAATATCGTCATATTAAGAGAAATTATCGCATCATCTTCGTATTCATATCCTAAACAAAATTTAACAAAACATCCGTTTAGGTTTTGTTTTTCACCTAATGAATCATATATTTCGCATTTAATACTTCCATCTAAATTAGCTGTAAATTTTAAAGTATTTACATCCAAAGGAATACCTCCTTTATTCTATTTCACTATAATCAAAAAATGGTTTTAATATTAACATTTGATTAAAGCTAAATTTATTAAAATCTTTGTCAAATAATATTTTATGTTGATTGATATCCATTTCTATATTTTCCAAATCATATTTTTCTTGCAAAAATTTATTTAATTTTTCTATATCTTCATTATAATATTGATTATCTTGAATTGTCATTTCATAATAATTAACTAAATCTTGTAATTGCTTAATATATTGCTGTTGATATTTTAATAAATTTTCAAGTAATAACATTAATTTATATTTAAACTTTATATTAATGTCATCGCCTTGATAATTTCCAACTTTAGTTAATATTTCTATACAATTTAAAATCTCTATCAATTTAACCTTTATCATCTTTTAACCTCTTTTAATTTATTTATATAGCATTATTTAAAGCTACTCTTAAATTCTCAAAATACCAAGCATAGATATCGTCATTTGATTTTACATTCAAACAAGCAGATGCTACTCCTGTACCTAAATCATCGATAGCTTTAGAAGCTTGTAACCATATCCAAGCAAAATAGGGTTTTCCACTTGCTATGTATGTTGAACTCGTTGTAAATCCATATTGTCCCAATCCATTTAATGCTCTTACCTCGTTTATTCTATTACAAAAAGCTTTCCACTCGTCTGGTGTTAAATAAAAGTCGTTACCTGAAGATTTTGAATACCACCAATTCCACGGTAATACAGTTAATACCTCTGTAGTTGCAACACCATTTAAAGTTACTATCAATCCATCACGATTATAAATTTCTGCATCAATGTAATATTTTGTGTCAGGAGTAAGACCTGTTGCAGTAAATGAACCACCAGATGAAGCATATGCTGATATTGTAGAACGACCTTTATATGAGTTATTATAATACCATTTAACATATCTATCACTATATGAGTAATTGGTGTCTAATGCATCTATATAACAGGTAATATCATACTCATTTTTTGAACTCGCTCTTACATAAGCCATTAAACCACCTTATTTCTAATTTTATCTCTAATATAACGTTGAAATTTCAACGTTTATTTTATTAAAAAACATAATAAAAGAGCAGTTTTATCAACTGCCCTAAAAGTTTTGATTATTTAATTAT
>DAIMMR010000211.1:0-6746 GCA_036720575.1 Clostridium sp. | reverse complement strand
AAGTAAAGCAATTATTTGATTAAAGATAATGTAATTTATATATCCATAGGCTAAAAAGAATAGTGGTATTTTCTGCTCGAATGGCCTCGGTTCTAAAAGTAAAAAATACATTTTCTGATGACTTTGATTTAATAATTGCTACATATTCAAGTGGGCGTAAATTTCTTATAAGTAAAGATGATGAATCCGAAGAAGAAATTGTCATTCCAGAGGTTGCAACGCAAACGGCCAAGAACATTATTTTAAATCAAGGAATGAGTTTGTGCCTAAGTCTACATTTCACTATGAAACTGCCTATCTCACAAAAATAGCTCACGGTTCACCCCAAGAGCATTTTTTTTTAGCGATTTGTTAGCTGAATATTAATTGTTTTGTTTAAACCTGTGGCAATTTTTGATAAAAACTCAATTGACGGATTGTATTCTCCACTTTCAAATCTGCTTATATTACTCTGCTTCATTCCAATTTTTTTTGCTAATTCTGCTTGCGTAAGACCCAGTTCAATTCTTGCTTTAATAACCTGTTCGATTAATTCATACTGGGGTCTCAATGCTTCATATTCTTTCTTTACTTTATCATCTTTTAAAAGGTCTTGTTTCATTTCTTTCCAATTTTTATGTTCTCCCATTTTTGCACCTCCTCTTATAATCCAACATATATTCCAGAGCCAAGTTCAATTCCCTTTTGGAAGTTTTTTGAGACTTCTTTAAAAATCCATGTAATAATACAAACGTATTTTCAATTGATAAAAAATAGAATATTCTTGAAATATTGTTTCCTTGCTGTATTCTAAGTTCCCATAAACCTTTATATTTATCGCCTTCAATAGGTTTTACATACGGTTTAGTTAAATTTATTCCAAATTTCTCTAACAAATCTATTTCCCAGATAGCTTTAGCCTGATGTTTTTCAGGTAAAGTTTGTATAAATTCAAAAACCGGCTCTTTTCCGTCTTCTGTTGAGTATGGTATAACACTCCACTCCATAATTAATCCTTTAGTTTTTTATAATTATATCATATATGATATAATATGTAAATATGTAAATACGTAACTTATATTAATTTTTATCTTATAAATCTTTTAAACTTTTAAATATAGTGCCGCGTTTCTTAGTAATTATAAATTTATTTTCAACTTGATTTAACCTCCTCAAACCCATTGAAGCAATGGAGTCCTTATATCCTGTGGCTTAATAAACAGCCCACTAAGTAGCCTGATAATTTCTATCTACTAACTTAGCGGTGTCAATTGTCAAGAAAAATTTTCATCTATTGATGGTCGTCATAGTTATCGTTGCTTTTCATTGCAATTTTCTCACAAACTCTCCAAAAATTCCGAGCTGTGGCTTTTCAATTTTACTGACTATTGACGCTCTGTCTAAAAGCACATTTCTAAATTCACATGAAGTCTCGGGCAAAAGCACGCAATCATGACAAGCAGCATAGTTAAGGGAGTTGAATCCTTGATGTTCAGAAGAAATGCAAAGTGGATCACCACTGCACCAAATTGCCTCTCTCGCATATTTTTAAGCACAAAATCAAGCATTTCAATATCTTCCGCAATGCTTATCAAACCGCCCAAACTTCCATCACTGTCAGACGATGTTAAAATATAAGCACACCATACATTTCAGAAGAGTTTTGTTCGTCTTTAAATGTCGAATATATTTTTTCGCTCATTGAGGCGGCACTATAACCACATTCATTAGCAACTTGTCTAATAAAAAATGTGCAAAAGTATGCAGTAAAATATACTCTTCAGAAAACTTAGGCGTTTTAGCAGCAGGGTTTTCTTGGTTCAAATAAGAGTTTTTTAATTCATCATATCGGTTGCCGATATTTTTCTTCCACTGTTCAATTTTTTCTTTGCTGAACTTGAAGAATATGCCTTCTCCAGTAAGTTCAACGGCTGGAAGCCATTCTTTTTCTTCATTGGAAAGTGGTGCGAGACTATCATCATTGTCGTATGGCTTATTGCGATCAATTTAGAAAGAACCAAAGCTAATTCCTGCTTTTTCAAACTACTTAAATTTTTAAATTCAAGATTTTTTTTAATTAAGTCAAGTTCATCTTTTTTCAAATTATTGAGAACATCATTTAAATTGCATGGAATAATAATCTCTCTCCAGAAACTGTTCTCCCTCTTGTTTTGCAGCACCCTTATATCATCTTCATAGATTTTAGAGCATTCAATAACGTATTTGCTGTTTTATTGTCAATATTATCATTCATAAAATACCTTTCTAAATGGTTTATTAGCTAAAATATATTGTAAGCGGTCACATTATATAACTTCTTATCAATAAACATTAATGAAACATCTGAATACTTCTTCTAATTCCTATAGTGTCATTATTATTATCATAACAGTTCTTCCAAGTGCAAATGTATTTAAAGCTTCTTCAGAATACCCAGAATAGCTAATAACCAATCCTATAGTATTAGCAGATTCTTGATTTTCTATAGAATAAGTTTTGCATTGTAATCTACAATATAAAACACACAAGTGCATAATACAGCTAATTCATTCTTCAGATTCATTTTTAACAATTGATTTTGTAGTATTTCATTTGAATCCGGCAAATCCGTATCTTCATTATTAAACGTACGCTGCAATCCACATAACTTCCAAGATTTATCTATATTCTGACATATTACTGTATTACACTCAGATATATTTACAGCAAATTTAGAATAATCATGATTCCTATTTTCATAATTTACACGTTGTTTATATTTCTTTGCTATAAGCTCGTCCATTGTAACTATATATGATTCATATTCTTCATCCGGAATACTCTTCATATGATAAAATGCTTCAACCATTGGGTAGTTTAGATATAATTTTCCCATATCTGAAGATTCTACAAAAAAGTTTAACATTTCTGATATCTTAGAATCTAAAAACTGAGGATCATGGGGATCAAAATCAAAAATTAACAAAATATCAGAATAATATACATCAAATATTTCCTTTTTACTTAGGTCGTTTTCATGTTCCTTCATAAGTTGTAAAATATCTATATTTTCCGGATCTACTTCCCTAAACATTTCATTGTATAAAGAATATATATTTGTATTATAAGAAACAATCTGATGCTTTTCGTCAATACCATAAATACTTAATAAATGCTCCATTAATCTTACATCTGTTTTGGCACCTTCCACAATAACAAGAATTTTAGTTCTTTCTTCATTCATTGAACTCACCACTCATATAAAGTTTCTCTAAATTGTGACCCTCACGTAGCTCACGTTTAGTTGCATTTGCAAATGATGTCAATTTATTTTTCGTAAGTATAAAATAACAATCAGGTCGCATTATTCGATTTGATAAAAGATTTGTATTGTGTGAAGTAAGAATAACCTGTGTTCTTGACATCTTTTCAAGTAAAGCCACTATACTCTCAGCCAATTCAAAATGATAAAAAGCATCAAACTCATCAATAAACATTAATGAAACATCTGAAGCAGTCTTATACCAATAGAAAAAGTTATATAATGCTTTCGTCCCGCTCGAAGCAACCTTAAAAAAGGGCAAAGGAGTTTTTCCTTCAAAATATAAACGCTTTACTCCATCATTATCTTTTATTGCTTTCAAATTTTCTTCAATACCTGATGAATGTAAAAAGCCTTCTAATTCTTTAAGATTATTATTTATAAATATAAAATCGAAATAATCGTCGCTTTTATTCTTATATCCGATATACCTATTCTCATCTAAACTTCTGAACCATAGCATATTTGAAACAAAACGCATCAATTGTCTTATAGGGTGTAGATCATCAAGAACAGTATTATTAATAACGTATTTCAAAATGGAATCTGTATCTATAAAAGCCCAGTTAAGTGAAGGAGCTAAATTCTTGACCCCTTCAATATTACCGTTTTTCTTTTCATACTCGTATTCAAACAGCATTTCATTATTTAGCAATAGCTTTTCATATACTAATATTTGTTTTTTATCTTTCTTATAATTATAATCAATTATTTGGTCTTCAAATTTAAAAACATAGTGATACTCTGCAAATTTATTTTGACTATTAGCATTTAAATAATAATCATAAATGCCCGTGGATATGTTCTTGTTTGTCAAATGAGAAACAATATCAAATATAGCCAGTCCCAAATTGGATTTACCTGTAGAATTCTTTCCATAAATAATAGTTTTGCCTATTAGCCCATCCGTAATACACCCCGTATTGAATTTATAATCTCTTACATCGGAAAAATCCAGTACAATCTTATCTTTAAAGTTTTTGAAGCCGGAGACCTCAAATAGTTTAATCATAGTTTTTCACCTCTTTAAACTATTATAAATAACTTTTACATAAAAAGTCAACATAATCCGTAAAAAAATTACGGAATATGTTGACTAAGTTTCGACATTTATTATATTAAATAACCATACATTTGGATTATCAGTAAAACATCTCCCTCTATAAAAGTAGGTTCTTTCAATCATACCTGCCATTGCCACGGCAACATTTCTTAAACTTTTTCCCGCTACCACACAGGCATGGTTCATTCACACCAACTTTGGGATGCGGTCTGACATATGTAGTCACTACTTCAGGTTCACCAAGCCCTTCACTGTAAAGTATGTCTGTTCTTTTATTCGAGATAAGTCCGGTAACAACATTCTTATTATGTCAACCTTATCTTGTGGAAACAATTGCTAAACAAGAATCAGAAGAAAGAAGAAAAAAATTTAAAATAGTAAAATAACAATTTAAAAATACAGTTTTCGCAGCGCTCGTGTCGCTCTCCAGCGGAGCACTATCCTCCATACAAGTAAAAGCAACTTTATGATACCTTTTATTATATTCAGTTGTCAATATTCAATCTATGCGGAAAGCATGCTTAATTTGAACGGAACCACTGCACAATTTAAGCGGAAGCTATGCACAATTTAACCGGTTTAGGTGCACTATAAAAACGTAATATGCACCTACAGATTTTTCTTTAGAAAAGAGTCTTTATTTAGCAATGGTAAATGCTACATCCAAGTGGACATCAAGGATGAGAGGCTGGGATCAAATACTGGCTCAACTAAATATTTTCTTTGAAGATATTTTGGCACCGTAGTTCTTCACGTCTATGCTCCTTGTGATTTACCTCTTCTCGCAAGGCCTTCTTCTTTTGATATGTTTGCAACTTCAGTTGTAGATATACCAACCATGCTTCCAATCCCTTCATACGTATATCTATATTTATCAGAATAAATAGAATTTTGTTCTTGCAATAGACGAATAACATCTCTTCTATCTATTTCTTTAAATTTTGAACGAACCTCATTTTTAAATCCTTTCAAATCATTATTCAAATTTCTCATGTCACTTTTTAAATCTGAATAGTCTTTTTGAATCTGTCCTAGTTTTGGTCTATTAGCCATGAAAACTACCTCCTATTAAAATTACTTTAATATTATAATTTCCAAAGTTAATAAATTAATTCATTTTGAATAACTTTTTCATCATCCTTTTAATTCCATCATTATAGACCTTGTAATTACTAAAATTTTTCATTTGTATAATTTCACTTTTTGAAAAACTTCATAAAGCATGTTATTGTTATGATTTTTTTAGAATAACTCATTAACTCAAGTGACAGACACCAAAGTTTATAAAAATAACTTATTAACTTAAGTGACTGGCACCGGCGCTTCTGTACTTTTCTTTTACAGCACTAAAATAGCTACCTATCTGCTCTTTCTGAATGGTTCTGTTGGATACAGCACTTTCTGGTAGTTCTCCTCTGGTTGCCAGCCATGGTGACTCAGAGTGAGTAAACCTTTCAAGAACCTTTCCACTGTAACAGCAAATATTCTTAACTACACTATCCAAAATTGCTTTCTCTGATGAAGAAAATACTGAATCATCAAATTCATCGTATACTTCAATTGGATCAAATCGATAATCACGATATCTAAAATAAACGTCCCGATAGACGGGTCCATGCACCCAAGCTTCACACTCCTCAGAAAAAATGAATGTTTTATAAAAAGCATAATAGAACCCCTGAATATAATACAATGCTTTTTGCAATGCCAATGGAGTAATATCTTCACACTGGCTTAATAAATACTCTATAGCCAAATCTATTTTTGTTTTTGTACTCTTCATATTTCCAAGAAGCCCATCAACTGCTCGTTTGCTTTTTTCATAAGATGCAGCGGTTTTTAAATTTCCTTTATTTTTTTCAAGAAGTTCTGCATAATAGTTTGGTTCCGCATAAATCTTTTTAAGAGTATCTGAGTATTGCTTTGTTGGTATATCTCCGTCACAATAACGTGAAAAAGTTTGTTCACCCCAGCCAAGCAAAAGCGAGAGCGGACGCTTTCCAATTGCATATTTCTCCGGTATCGCTAAAATTGTTTCAAGAGATGCAATATCATTTTTTTCTCGGTATACATCATACAATGCTTTCAAATTAAAATCATTTACTTCGTCAAAATAAACTTCAGAACCGCAATCTACACAATACGCTTCTTTCCCAATATAGTTATATTTTTCACCTTTAATAGTACCTTCCATTTGCTTTTCAATGATAGTAAAAGCTACATCATTTCTACATTCTTAGCAGAATACTTTTCTTTCACCCATAACAATGCCTCCTTTCAAATTCCGACTTACCTAAACAGGTAATTAATCGGCTTGTTTAGTTTATGAAAAGATATTACTACAGTAAGACTTCCATTTGGCATATCAATTACATTAAACTTCGTATAAACATGACAGTTTCT
>DAIMMR010000210.1:0-6758 GCA_036720575.1 Clostridium sp. | reverse complement strand
AATCCTACAGACTTATCTCTAAAAAAATTCTTATAGGCTTTATCTAAATTCATTTATTTCTAAACTTATCTTTTTTACTGTCCGTAGGTCAGGATGGGACCTTTAGCTGGTGTCGGAGATCCAGTTTTCTGGTTTACTATTAAGCCAATTATAGGTGCATTAGCTGCTTCTCTTGCTATGACTGGTAATATCCTTGGACCAATTATTTATTTCTTGGCTTGGAATGCAATCCGTATAGCATTTATGTGGTATACACAAGAGTTTGGTTACAAAGCAGGATCTCATATTACCGATGATTTATCTGGTGGTTTACTACAAGATGTTACAAAAGGAGCATCCATTCTTGGTATGTTCATTTTGGGATCATTAGTTAACAGATGGGTAGTCGTTAAATTTACACCAACAGTAGCATCCGTTAAATTAAGTCCAGGTGCATACATTGATTGGAGTAAACTTCCTGCTGGAGCAAATGGTATTAAACAAGCTTTATTGCAACAACAAGCTGGTTTATCATTAACTGATTATAAGATTACAACGCTTCAAAATAACTTGGATTCATTGATTCCTGGACTTGCAGGATTAGCATTGACATTTCTTTGTATGTGGCTACTTAAGAAGAAAGTATCTCCAATTGTCATTATTTTTGGATTGTTCGGAGTAGGTATTATTTTCCACTTAATTGGTTTAATGTAATATTTTTACTAAGTCTAGGTTTCTTAGCCTGGGCTTTTGTTAAAAATAAATAAGTTAAATTTCATTTGCTTGATAGAAACAAATAGAAAATATATAATAGAAACAAATGTATGTATAAGTAGAAAAGAGGTAGATCGTATGGTTCAATCACTTAATACAAAGGTGGATCTAGTAATAGATGCAACAGCTTTTACAGGTCTTTCAGATTATGGAAAAATAATGATCGGCGACAATGGGTTTGAATTTTATAATTCTCGTAATTCTCGCAAATATATTCAAATTCCTTGGGAAGAGGTTGACTATGTTATTGCATCTGTATTACTAAAAGGAAAGTGGATTCCACGATATGCGATCAAAACGAAGAAAAATGGTACTTATACTTTTGCTTCCAAAGAAACAAAAAAAGTACTTTGTGCTGTCCGAAAATATGTTGATCCAAATCATATGGTTCAATCATTAAGTTTTTTTGATGTGGTCAAACGAGGGGTGCAATTGAGATTTAAGAAGAGTTGATCAACAATTTAAACTTTCAGAAGTTAAATTCATAAAGGAGTAGATGCTTTTGAAATTATTTGAATAGGAATATAAATTCCTTAATTATTTGAAGAATAATAGTATATATTATATGTTATAGACAAAAAATATAATTTTTGGAGGTAAGAATATGTCTGATAAACATTTAAAATTTGATTTGGAAAGTTGTACAAATTATTTAAAAGAATATGAGATAGAAGCTATGCAGCCTTTTGTAAATGAGGCTCATAATATGCTTCATAAAAAAACTGGGCTTGGTAATGATTTTACAGGTTGGATTGATTTACCAATGAATTATGATAAGGAAGAATTTGATAGAATAAAAAAATGTGCTCAAAGAATTAGAAAAGATTCAGATGTTTTCATAGTTATAGGAATAGGTGGATCATATCTTGGAGCTAGAGCAGCTATTGAAATGCTTTCACATACATTTTATAGTGATTTGCCAAAAGAAAAGAAGGATGGACCCATTATATATTTCTTAGGAAATAGCTTAAGTTCAACATATATGACAGAACTGCTTGAAGTTATAAAAGATAAGGATATTTCAATAAATGTTATATCAAAATCAGGTACAACAACGGAACCAGCAATAGCTTTTAGAATTTTAAGAGAATTACTTGAAAAAAAATATGGAAGAGATGGAGCAAAGGAAAGAATATTTGCTACAACTGATAAGAAAAAAGGCGCATTAAAATCTCTTGCAGATACAGAAGGATATGAAAGTTTTGTAATTCCAGATGATGTTGGAGGAAGATTTTCAGTACTTACAGCAGTTGGACTTCTACCTATAGCTGCAGCTGGAATTGACATTGATGATTTGATGAAAGGTGCCGCAGATGCAGCAAGTCTCTACAATAATCCAAAATTAAATGAAAATGATGCTTATAAGTATGCAGTAGTAAGAAATGTTTTGTATAAAAAGGGAAAGACTACAGAAATACTTGCTAACTTTGAACCATGCTTACACTACTTTGGAGAATGGTGGAAACAATTATATGGTGAAAGTGAAGGTAAAGATCATAAGGGTATATTCCCTGCAGCAGTAGATTTTTCAACAGACCTTCATTCTATGGGCCAATATATTCAGGATGGAAGTAGAAATTTAATTGAAACATTTATAAATGTAGAAAAACCTAGAAAAGATATTGAAGTGAAATTTGATGAAGACAATCTTGATGGACTTAATTTTATTGCTGGCAAGACTATGGATTTTGTAAATCATCAAGCTTTTAAGGGTACAGTCTTAGCTCATAGTGATGGAAGTGTTCCTTGTATGGTTTTGAATGTACCAGAGTTGACTCCATATTATTTAGGACATATGATTTACTTCTTTGAGAAAGCATGTGGCATGAGTGGATATTTGATGGGAGTTAATCCATTTAATCAACTTGGAGTTGAAGAATATAAGAAAAATATGTTTGCACTCCTTAGAAAACCAGGTTATGAAAATGTGAAATTAGAATTTGAAAAACAGATATAGAGTTTTTAAGTTAGAAAAACTATAAAGCAGCTTTCAAATGAGAAACTCTAGAAATATTTTTACAAATTATCTGTTAAATATGTAAATATAATATATAATAAAAAGTGTTGTAATATATTTTTATAGGTGTAGGGGGGAGATTATTTGAAAAAGTATTTTATAAAAAGATTTGTAATATTTACACTTATATTTTTTGTGTTATATTTTATTAACCTGCAGGATAAAAATTTGGGGTCAGTTTTTAAAATTATTGGCATTTCTTTATTGTCAGGTGGGTGTCTTGGAGGACTTATGCTTTTGCTAAAGGTTACCTTTGGAAAGATGGGACAAAAAAGAAATCAATAGTAAAGGAGAAAATACGTAAAATTATACGTTGTGGATTAGATGAAAATATTAGTAGATGCAGATGCTTGTCCTGGAAAGTCTATAATAGAAAATGTTGCTAGACAAAATAATGTGGAAGTTATAATGTACTGTGATATAAATCATGTTTTAAACAGCAATTATAGTACTATTAAGTACGTGGATGGTGGATTTCAAAGTGTAGATATGGTTCTTATAAATAAAGTTGAAAGTGGAGATATAGTTATAAGTCAGGATTATGGAGTAGCAGCCATGACCTTAGGTAAAAAGGCCTATGCAATAAATCCTAAAGGGTATATATATGATGATAATAATATGGATCAACTTCTTTTTGAAAGACATATATCTTCAAAAATAAGAAGGTCAGGGGGAAAAACTTTCAGCCCTAAGAAAAGGACGAAACAAGATGACGAGAGACTTGAAAGAAATTTACTTAAATTAATATCCAGGTGTAAGAGCAATTAGTATAGATAATTTTTATAAATGAGAATAGGATACTCCTTTTAAAATAGTTTATTTTTAAAGGGAGCATTTTTGATGAGAAAATTTTTGATTTTAGTTAAGCCTCAATATTGTGATACATTGACATATTCCAATTTATTCACCTAGTGTTAAATTATAATAGAAATATACAAAAAATACTATTACAGAATATGGAACTATAGTATAATAAATTTATGGGGATTAGTGCCTAGGAATATTATTTTACATGGGGGATGATGTAGATGAATGAACTTGCTATAAGCTGTAATCTAGAAAGTCCACAGGAGCAAAAATCAAAAATTATAATAAATATATATAATAACTTAAAAGAAAAACTTGTTTATAAGTATATGATTGGATGCAATGGAACCTGGAGTATATTAAAAGATTTTACAGAAAATGAGAGTGTAGAGTGGATTCCGAAGGATGAAGGAAAGTATATATTAATGGTACAAGCTAAAAAGGTAAATGGAAGTAAAAGCTTTGATTATGTATCCAGGATGGACTATGTAATAGGGAAAGTGGAGGAAAAACTAATAACTGATGTACATATGGATAACAAGAAATTAAAATTAGGTGATAAATTAAATATAACAGTCAATACATCTAAAATGCCTCTTATGTTTAGATACTGGATAAAGATAAAAGATGAATGGGAAATGATAAAAGACTATTGTGCTGAAAACACACTTTCCTGGACAGTTAAAAGTGACGGCAAATGTCAAATACTAGTAGAATGTAAAAATGTGGATTCAAAAAACAAATATGATGACTTTAAAATTGAAGAATTTCAGGTGTTTCCTCTAAAAGAAATTAAGATAACGGATTTTAAGTGCCTGACTGGTAAAATTTTAGAAGATTCTGAACTTATTTTTCAAGTAGGTGCACAGTATGATGTAGATAGAACTATACTTTATAAATTTTTTAAAATAAGTTCTAATGGACAGGTACAGTGTGTACAAAACTATTCTACCAAGAGGACAGTAAGTTATGTGGAACATAAGAGCGGTGAGTACAAGCTCCTATGTATGGTAAAAGATATGTACTCCCAAAATAAATTTGACGATAGGGCTATGCTTAATTTTGAAGTTAAAAAGTACAGTAAAATTTATATAAAAAATTTTATTACAGATATAAATTATCCACAATTATGTGGAACAAAAGTAACTTTGAAGGCGGAAACTATAGGTGGAAGAGAGCTTTTATACAGGTATATAATTTATGGAAAATCCAGTGAGGATTCTGGATATACTCATTCTAATAGTTATGTTTGGGAAAGTAAGGCTCCAGGAGATTACAAGATAACTTTGATGGTGAAGGATAAATCCTTTCAGGGAACTTATGAGGCTATGGAACATTTAAATTATGTTATAGATGAGAGAAGCGATGAACCTGTCAAAATTGAAAAAGTTTTAATGGATAAAAATGATCATGTGTTAATAAATGAAAATATTAATGTAGAGGTAGAAGCATTAGGAGGAGTAGATCTTAGATACTCATTTATAATAAGGGAAAAGGCGACAGAGTTATACAAAATAAATTATTGTAAAAATAACCACATGAAATTTATCCCTAAAAAAGAAGGAAATTATGAGCTTGAGGTTAGAGTAAAAGATAAATATTCAAAGAGAGAATACGACTGTCATTCTATAATAAATATAACAGTCTTAAGCTATATACCTGCTGCAATTGATTATGTGCTGTATCCAGCAAGGGAGTATTATTTAGTAGGAGATAAAATTTCCATAAATTGTATAGCCCAAAATACTAGAAATGTGGTTATGAAATATGTGCTTAGTATAAATAATCACCAGGTGGAAGAGACGGATTTTGTAAGTGAAAAGACCTATGTGTTTATACCAAAATACAGTGGTAGATATAAGGTAGATATATTTGCAAAAAATGTTAATGGAACCAGAGAATTTGATTGCAAAAAGGAAGTTACAATTAAAGTAAATGAAGCACTACCTGTAACAAATACGAGAATAACCTGTGATAATGCAGATTTTATATGTAATAAACCAGTTATATTTACAGCTCATAGTGAAGGGGGTAAAGATGTACTATATGAATTTTATATAATGGAGAAAGGGGATTGGAATTTAGTTCAAAACTATAGTAAAAAAAATTACTATACATTTATTCCCTTTGAAAAAGATGAATACAAGGTGCTTGTACTTAGTAAAAGCCAGTACAATAAAGTGTTTTATGAAGATTATACCATATTTTCCTTTAAAGTTAATTGAATAGGTATAAAGTTATTATATATTAATACGATGAAAATAAGTAGATTATGTTTTTAAGCAGGTGAAAAAATGAGTGTAAATAACGTAAGTAATGAGAATCAAAATACAAATCTTCAAAAAGTACTGCAATATGAGATGATGACTCAAGTATTAAAACAAGCCTTTGGAGATTCTGATTCCTTTCAACTTGTAATGGAAAGCTTAACTAAAGCATTATCAGACAGCAGTGGAAATATTGACTTGTCCAAATTAAATTTGGGACAAGAAGATCTTAGTAAACTAGGATATGGGGCAGGCCAAAGGTTAAATACTGTCTATAATAGTGTAAAAAGTGACGTACAGAGTGGATCTGCAAGTATTGATGAGGCAATTGCAAATGCTTCAAGAAAATATGGAGTGGATGCTAATTTAATAAAGGCAGTTATAAAACAGGAATCTGATTTTAATCCAAATTCTACATCCGGTGCAGGAGCTGAAGGACTTATGCAGCTTATGCCAGGTACTGCTAGTGAACTTGGGGTCAATGACCCATATAACATAGATCAGAATGTAGATGGAGGTACTAAATACTTAAAAGAAATGCTTAATATGTATGGAAACAACAAGGAACTTGCACTAGCTGCATATAATGCGGGTCCCGGCACTTTGCAGTCTAGGGGTGTTAGCAGTACGTCAGGTATTTCAAGATTACCTTATGAAACAAGAGATTATGTACAAAAAGTTATGAAATATTACGGAAAATAGTACAATTAGGTTTAAATGGCATGGTAATAAATATTTAATTATACAAAATACATGATATTAGTAGAGTATATTAGTATCCTGTATTTTTGTGCGATGCAAAGAACCCTGATCATGCAGCAATTAAGCCAATTATCTGAATTTTAGGTTAAAAATTAAAAGTGAATAGTGAATGAAGATTTTTCTCCACTACGCTGCGAAAAATCTAAAATATA
>DAIMMR010000209.1:0-6786 GCA_036720575.1 Clostridium sp. | reverse complement strand
TCATAGATTTTAGTTTAGGTATTTTGATATGATTACCTTCAATGTACACAGTACCTTAGAGTTTCCCCATTTTTTCAGAAATGACTAAATACCACTTGTGGATAAGTTAAAAATAAACTTGAAAATTGTCCACAGATTTATAAAAATGCATAAAAAAAGAATAAAACAGTCCATTGTTTTGATATAATGAATTTACTACAAAACAAAAATCAAAAACAGTGTGGAGATGTTTTATTCATGATTAATTATAGCAAATTATCATACAAAATAAAAAGAAAAGTATTAACTTTTTCAAATAAAATTTCAAAAAATCTATCGAGACCAACTTACAAATTTATTACACAGATGATCTATGGAATTTTAGAAAATCAAACTGTACTTTTAAGTGATATATCAAGGGCACTTAAAGAGAATATCTCTTTAAAAAAGACCATTGAAAGACTTTCTAACAACCTTAAAGCCTTTGATAAACACAATAAAGGCATTAAAGCACTTGATAGAGGTTATGATAACAAAAAATTTTATAAACATTTTATCCGATCGCTACCATTGCTAACACCCCCATCTTCTTCAAAGTGGGGGATAAGCACTGCTACGCGCCTGGATAAGTTCTTCTAAGGTTCAGATGGAGAAAAGGTATTCCTTATAAGCAAACTCCACCTGAACCTAAGAATCTCTTGATAGATAATCAACAAAACTTCGTTATTCGAGCTAAAAGCAATAGAAATGTTATCCATAATAATAAACCTATAAATATACTTAAACTTGCAAAAAAATATCAAGGAAGATTCGCAACTATAGTAACAAATAAAGCAGGGAAAGCTAAAAAGTGCAAATTTAGCTTTGTGCAAATATCTCTGCCTGATATACCAAATAAACAACTTACACTTGTTGTAGTAAAAGGTTTTGGTAAAAAACCTATGATGCTTATTAGCAATATTAGACCTAGTGATAAAAAACTAACTTTAGCTATAATTCAAGTTTATCTTAGACGCTGGAGAATAGAAGAATATTTCAGATTTAAAAAACAGCAGTTTGATTTTGAAAATATAAGAGTACGAAGTTTAAATTCCATAAGAACTATGAATTTATTTCTAACTTTAATTATAGGATTTATTGCAATGATGTCAGAAAGAAAAACGCAAAATGCATTAATCAAATGTATCGAAAATATTTCTAATCGTATTTATGGTATACCTGACTTTGATTATTATGCATTAGCTGACGGTACTTATACAATATTGAAAAAAACACTTACTGGAATTAAAAGTTTTCTCCAACCTGTTTTTAAAATTAAAGCACCTCAACAGCTAATTATGCCCCAAGTATTCAAATTAGTGGGATAGCTTTGAAGTGAATTTTAATTTTGGGGAAACTCTAATAGATATAAATATTGATTTTTTAGTTAGAAACCCTATAAATGTAATACCGTTAGTTCATCATAAAGTTTTTTATTTCATCCATTAGAGCAAATACCTGTTTTGAACACATATCCATTCTTTCAAGGCATCCTTCTGCCAGTTTTATATCATTTTTCTCATATGCAAGAGCAGCTTCTTTTGCAACTTCATGTAATTCTACATGTGATTTTTCTAACTCTACAAAGGCCTTGTGATTTTTAAACTTATCACTATCTATATTATAATACCACTTTCCAAGTCTGCATCCCTTATAATCTCCTACCTCATTAGTATTTACTTTTTCGTTACCAAGAAGCATATTATATATTCTCCATCTCCAAAGTAAATGGTCAGTTTTATAGATTTCTATCATATCACAATCTGTAAGACATCCTTTATTTTCAAGCATTTCAACTCTCATAGAATCTATTCTTTTACTCAAATCATATATAAATTTTCCAATACCTTTACAATTACTGTCTATATGATCAGCATGCTGTGATAGCTCCATAATACCACTAGCAAAAGACTGTGTTGCTGCAGTTTGTTCCTCTGTATCTGCTGCAACTTGATTAATTGTTTCGTTAACACTGTCTATTGAATTACCAATTATATTAATTGAATTTAGTGAACTGTTAACTAGATCTTTACCTGACTCTAATTGCTTAGCTGTTTGGTTGATTTTATCAACTGATGAGTCAATGTCTTCTTGCAAATTGGAAACATTTTTTTGTATATCTAAAACTGAACTTGTAGTATTTTCAGCAAGTTTTCTTACTTCATCTGCAACAACGGCAAATCCTTTACCTTGTTCTCCTGCTCTTGCTGCCTCAATTGAAGCATTTAATGACAGTAAACTTGTTTGATCTGCAATACCTTTTACAATATCAACTATTTCATTTATTTTATGAGTTTTTTCCTTAACACCTTTCATTTGCTTGTCTATTATGTCAATATCATCAAATGATTTTTTTACAAATTCAACTGAATCATGTATATTTTTTATTCCATTTTCAGATACTTTTTTTACGTCACTTGAATTCTTTGACATTTCTTGCGATATATTAGAAACATCCTCAATAGATGTCTCTAGCTCTTCACTATTTTGAGACATGGAACGTAACTGTTCTGTTTGTGTATCCACACTTTTGATAATATTTCTAATTGAATCCATTCTAATTACCATTTGTAATACATCATTTGTTTCAAGAATGCTTTTTTTTCCGGATTCACACATCATATCTATAACTTCATTCCACTTTTCTACTACATCACTGCACTTTACATCTCTTAAACTTAGTTTTGTCATTTTACCTTGTATTACATCAGAAAAAAGTTTTACAAGTATGTCCTTATGTATATAATCTGAATTTATATATTGATCTGATTTTGTATCTGTTTTTTTTAATAACTTATCAAACAAAATGATTCCCCCCAATTATCATATACTAATTATTTTAATTTGAATGATTTTATTCATTTGTTATGTGGCAATTATACCATTATTACCTAATTAATGCCATACACTTATCATAATTCTTCATTAAAAAACCATATTTTGCAAATAAAATTTTTGATTTTTTAAGTAAGCTTCAACAGCAAATAAAAAATTCACCATATAATTTATCTATTCTAATTTTTGTGTTAAAATGTAATTAGTTACATTTTAAAAATATTTTATAGTAAAAGGAGATACTAATTATGGATGAAGTTTTAAAGTTCTTAACTGACAACAAAGTTTTTTATCTTGCTACTGTAAATGGAGATGCACCTGCATTACGTCCTTTCGGATTTGCAATGAAATACGACAACAAATTATATTTTTGCACTGCCAATACAAAAAATGTATATAAGCAATTAAAAGCTAATCCTAAAATGCAAATCAGTGCAACTTCTCCAGAAGGAAAATGGCTCAGGTTAAATGGGAAGGCAGTTTTTAATACCTCTAAAGAGTCACAAGAAACTGTTTTGAATACTATGCCTATGCTTAAAAATATGTATAAAGTAGGCGATCCTACTTTCGAGACATTCTACATAGACCAGGCTGATGCAACCTTCTATGATATGCAGGGTAATTCTCACAACGTTAAATTTTAAAGATGTAAAAAGCTAAAGTGCAAATAACACTTTAGCTTTTTTAATTTACATTGATACTACCAGCCTAACTGCTATAGGCATAAACTTGCCTTTGTCCCACTTTAAGATGGATTCTACATATCCCAAAGTATCTGAATTGTAAATTCCTATTATCCTCTGACCTGCTAAAAGATCAAAAATTCCAGATCCATTTATGCTTAAAGGTGAAAGATTGGAAAGTGACAGCACTCCTGCAGCTTCGCGTTCTTTAAGGGTTCCATCTTTATTGTAAATCTTTGATAAATATTCTTCATCTCTTATAGATTTAAGATCTATTACACCCTTCAAATTTTTATTTTGTGATTTTACACTTACCTTATAGAAATTTTCATATGCAGCATCATACACATTTTCATCATTAAATTTATCATAATCAAAAACAAGGTTTGTCACATTGTTTTTAAAAGAATAAATATAATCAAAATGGTATCTACCACTGCCACCTGAATCTATAGATAAAAATACAAAAGGTACACTTCCCTTTTCATCAAATTTTCCTATAAATAATTTAGGTTCATAACCTGAATTTTCTTTTGGTTTTACTTTTATATTTAACCCTGTCTTTTTATTTCTTACAACAAGAGCCATGTCCTCTATAAAACCATTTTCTCCATAAGGTTTCTTCCCCGTAATCATTAAAGTTTCAACACGTCCATCCCCATTTACGTCTGCAAATTTTTTATCTATAATGTATACTTTATCTTTGTTTTTCATAAACTCCTCAGGAAATCTAAAAAACATATATATATCCTCTCTCAATTATTAATATACTATCATTTTATTTAATAATTGAAAAAGTGATCTTTCCTAATTTATTTAGCATTTGCCGATTTCAAATCAGATGATAAAAAATTTTTATCCGATCGCTACCATTGCTAACACCCCCATCTTCTTCAAAGTGGGGGATAAGCACTGCTACGCGCCTGGATAAGTTCTTCTAAGGTTCAGATGGAGAAAAGGTATTCCTTATAAGCAAACTCCACCTGAGCCTAAGAATCTCTTGATATTCTTACTGATACCTTTTCACCATACTTAATTAATTGTTTCATTCCTGCACACTGGCTTATATTCTCAAAAATAGAATCTTTGTTTGATGTAAGCCACCTTGTTCCTGAAAGAACAGTTACTCCCGATGCAGTAAATGCCTCAGGATATAAAGGTGTAGTAGAACCTACCATAACTACTTCTCGAGCACTGCTGCAATAATTCAAAACATTTTCCAGTGTTCCATTTATAAGTGTTGAACTAGTGATAAAAACTACCTGGCATTTTGGCAATAATTTTTGTTCCTCGCTTTCCGGATAAACTTGACCATTAACATTATCACCACGTTCAAAAACAAACATGTGGTCCTTCTTATCGCGCAGCCTATTAATTATAGGTCCAATATGGCCTATAATTCCAATATTATCCGTATTCTTAATTTCCACAGAAAAAGCTGCATCAACCCCTTGAGGATTGTCAACTTGTTTCAATTTATCAAATTCGGCAGCAGAATTCAAAACTGCTAACCCCAAAGAAGTACTAATAACATTTTTTCTTTCTAAAGACCACTCAGCTACTTCTCTTGCAGGCATTCCTACAAGACCGCCAACCTGACGAAAAGGCATACAAATATCTCCAAGTTCTTTCCTTAATACATAAGTAACACCTATTTCACCAGTATCAAGTTCAACTGACATCAAGTGTAATCCAACCCTGACATCTTTTATCTTTCTTTCTTTAAGCCTGGGCTCTGCTAAATCATAAATACGTTCTAAAATCATATTAACATGCTCCTTTTCCTATTATTTTATTATTATAATAACAGTACACACAAAAATCTGCTTTACTTTATTGTATCACTAATTTTTTACAACAAAAACTCCTGTTTATAATAAAAAACTGTCGTATACAACTAATTTATTTTAAATTTAAAAACCTCCACTGATAATGCTGCTGAAAGTTCATCTAAATGTTCTGATGCACCTTTAATATTTAAAAATATATCTTCCTGCTTACTTACCATATCTTGAAAAGATAATGCACTTGCAAATGCTTCTTCACTCATCGCAGACATATTTGAAACTGACTCAAATATTTTGCTATTATTCTGTAATACTATTTTTGCTATTTCAGATACATTGAAACTCATAGTTTTGATTCAACAACAACTTCTGAAACATTCCTTATTTTGATTATTATATTCTTTAAGTTGTTTATCATCTTATTAAAAGTGATATTAATTATACCAAGTTCATCTGAAGATTCCGGCAAAGAATTCATTAAATTTCCCTCTGCTACCTCATCTGCAATCAAAGATATCTTTAAAATAAGGTATTATTTCATTATAATTCATGCTCGATACCAATTCAGTATTTGCAATTACCTCCACCTGCGATAATCTAGCTTTAATCCATGAAGATAAATTTTGAGCATGAATTGTAACTGTCTGCTTTCCTGATTTCTCCATAGAAGATAGTATCAACTTTTTTGAATTCATGTACTCTATAGATGTGACTAAACTAATAAGTGCAATAAAAATAACTGAAATTCCAACAATAGCTATAACTTGTAATAATTTTTCATTGAAATCAATAAATTTTATTCATAACATTATATAAATTGGGGGAATTAAGTTTTGAATGTTGCAATATGTGATAGCTTAGAATCTGATATACAAGCTTTAATTCATATAATTAAAAAATATTGTAATAATTATAATTTTGAAATTGAATTTTTCACTTATAAAAGTGGATATAAATTACTCTCAGATTTTACACTAGTAAATTTTCAACTGATATTTTTAGATATTTATATAGACGATAAAATTTACTCTAGCGGTATTGAAATTGCAAAACAAATTAGAATTCATGATGAAAAGTGCATAATAGTTTTTGTTACCAGCAGTAAAAGTCACGCTCTTGATGCCTTCGAAGTAGACGCAATGCAATATCTTATAAAACCAGTTAGTTACGACAGGATTAAACGTTTACTGGGCAAATGTCAAAATGAGTTTTCAAACAACATGCGATTTATTGAAGTTTACAGTAAAGGTATTTCTATGAAAATCCTCCTAAAGGATATCTATTATATTGAAGTATATGATAAAACTTGTCTTATTCACACAAGTACTCACATTATAAAAACCTGTTCTTCTTTAAAAAAATTATGGGATCTCCTAAGTGGACCATCCTTTTTAAGATGTCATAGAAACTATATCATAAATATGTTTTATATAGCTTCTATGCTGGAAATTGACTTTCTTTTA
>DAIMMR010000208.1:0-6807 GCA_036720575.1 Clostridium sp. | reverse complement strand
TGGATTGCGGCAGTATATATAACTAAATCTATATCTGGTTTTATATTTTCACTGATTTGTCCTATATAAATTGTAGCTCCTTTTGATTTTAATTTTTCTGTTGCAGGAGAAGTTTTTATATCCGAACCGGATACTTTAGAACCTTTTCCTATTAAAATTTCAGCTAAAGCGCTCATGCTTACTCCGCCTATACCTATAAAATGTACTCTCTTATTTTTTGTAAAATCAAATGACAACTAAATCACTCCTTTAATTTAACTAACTCATCTAATAATTATATACAAAAATTGATTAAAAAACATGACTTTATGAATATAATTTATAATTTGCAATATTTGAACTTTAAACTTTTTAAAAACTTTGAAGCGATAAATTCTTAAGTTACTAGTTGAGCTTGTAGTAAATAGGTGTTGATAAATAACATTTTTTAGAATACAATATGAATAATAGAATAAAATAGTAACATATTATTCGTAAAATTATATAGATGGGTGATAGAATGCAAAAGTTTAGTAGAAATCAGAGAATAGCTGCAGTAACAAAAATCTTACTTGAAAATCCTAATAAAATAATGGGTTTGAATAACTTCACAGAAATGTTTAATACTGCAAAATCTACTGTGAGTGAGGATATTGTAGTAGTGAAGGATACTTTAAATAAATTGGACATGGGAAAAATAAATACTGTATCAGGAGCAGCAGGTGGAATTAAATATGTATGTGGCATGTCTAATGAAAAGAAAAGGGAATTTGCTGAAAAATTATGTATTATTTTGAAAGATAGAGAAAGAATAATACCAGGGAATTTTTTATATATGACAGATATAATGTTTAACCCTAAGATAATATATACTGCCGGATTGATATTGGCATCTATTTTTATAGAAAAGGATATTGATTATGTAGTTACTGTTGAGACAAAGGGAATTCCACTAGCTTATGAAGTAGCCAGGATGCTTGGAGTTCAACTTGTAGTTGTAAGAAGGGAAACGAAATTTACTGAAGGCTCCACTTTAACTATAAATTATGTATCAGGTTCTACAGGAAGAATGCAAAATATGTCTTTGTCTAAGAAGGCATTGAAGAAAGGAAGCAAGTGTATTTTTATTGATGACTTTATGAAAGCAGGAGGAACTGCTAAAGGTATAGTAGATCTTTTGAAAGAATTTGAAAGTGAACTTTTAGGAATAGGAATTTTAATAGACAATACAGGAATACCTAACAAATTAGTTGAAGACTATGTGTCACTAGTTGATTTTAAAGGCATTGATGAAAGTGGAAATGCAATTTTATTTCCTTCTGAAATGTTTAACTAATAAAATTTTCAAAAAATTTTATTTATTTTTAATAAAATAGGAAGGAAAAATACAAAATATAGAGAATAGTATATACATAAGCATCTTGGAGGTGGATTTATATGCAAATTACAGACGTTAGGGTAAGAAAAATTGCAGCAGAGGGTAAGATGAAAGCTATTGTTTCAGTAACTTTTGATAACGAATTCGTAGTTCACGATATAAAAGTTATAGAAGGTCAAAATGGTCTTTTTATAGCAATGCCAAGTAGAAAGACTCCTGATGGAGAGTTTAAAGACATTGCTCACCCTATAAATACTCAAACAAGGGAGAAAATACAAAAGGCAATTCTTGATGAGTATGAAAAAGTAAAAAGTGAAGAAACTGTTACCGAAGAAAAGGTTAAGGAATAATAAAAGGGAGTATTTATACTCCCTTTTATTATTCCTTAATTATTTTTATTTCAAGATACATTTAAAAATTATTATCCGAAAGTTATTTATAAGGTTGCAAATAATTTTCATATAAAATATAATATTATAGGATGTTTTAATAATATAATGTATAAAATTGAAGTTTATAACCATAAAGAGGTGTTAAAATGTATAATTGTGCTATAATATTAGCGGCAGGAGAAGGAAAAAGGATGAAATCATCTAATCCTAAAGTACTCCATAAGGTTTGCGGAAGAGAAATGGTGAATATAGTTATTGATACTGTAAAGAAAGCACAAATAGAAAATATAGATGTGGTAATCGGTAAAGGTTCAGATGAGGTAAAAAAACATACTGAAAGCAGGAATGTAAGTTATTCTTTTCAGGAAAAACAATTGGGTACAGGAAATGCAGTTTTATGTTCGGCAAGCTTTTTAAAGGATAAAAAGGGAACTGTAGCTATATTTACAGGAGATGCACCTTTAATAAAAGAGGATACTATAAAAAAGATGCTAAGCTTTCATAATGAAGGTGGATATAAAGCCACTATACTAACTTCTTTAGTAAAAGATCCTTTTGGATATGGAAGAATTATTAGAGAAAAAAATGGAGAAGTATCTAAAATAGTTGAGCATAAAGATTGCTCAGAGGAAGAGCTTAGAGTAAATGAGATAAATTCAGGAATGTACTGTTTTGATATAGAGAGTTTAACGGAAAGCCTAGATAAAATACATAATGATAACGCTCAAGGCGAATATTACTTGACTGATGTCATAGAAATATTGAAAGATCAAGGGAAAAAAGTTGGAGCATTACCAATACCATTTGAGGAGACTATGGGAGTTAACTCAAGGGTTCAGCTTTCAGAAGCTGAAAGGATTATGAGAAGAAGAATAAATAAAAAACATATGGAAAATGGTGTTACTCTTATTGATGCTGATAATACTTACATAGAATTAGACGTTAAAGTAGGTAAAGATACTATATTATATCCTGGAAATGTACTTCAGGGTAATACTGTAGTGGGCGAAAATTGTACATTGTATCCTAATTCTAGAATACAAAATAGTACAATACAAGATAATGTAATAATCCAAAGTTCAGTAATATTAGATAGTATCATAGGGGAAAATACTACTGTAGGACCTTTTGCATACATAAGGCCTGAAAGTACAATAGGTAAGTCTGTAAGAATAGGCGATTTTGTGGAAGTAAAGAAGTCAACTATAGGTGATAAGACAAAAGTGTCTCATTTGACATATATAGGAGATGCAGAAGTTGGAAGTGGATGCAATTTTGGCTGTGGAACTGTGGTAGTAAATTATAATGGAAAGAAAAAGAATAAAACGTTAATTGGGAACAATTCATTTATAGGATGTAATACAAATTTGATCTCTCCAGTTAAGGTTAACGATGATACTTATATAGCAGCAGGTTCTACAATAACAGATGAAGTTCCAGAAGGAGCATTAGCAGTAGCTAGGGCTCGACAAATAAATAAGAAAAATTGGGTATATAAAAAAGGATTAAAGAAATAAAATTTTAGGAGGGCTTTACATAATGATAACCCATGGTAAGAATATTAAAATTTTTGCAGGCAATTCTCATCCTGAATTAGCTAGGCAAATAGCGGATATTTTAGGAACTAAAGTCGGAGATTCTAAAGTTTCTACTTTTAGTGACGGAGAAATATCTGTAGATATTAATGAGACAGTTAGAGGAATGGACGTATTTATAGTTCAATCAACAAATGACCCTGTAAATGATAATTTGATGGAACTTTTAATTATGATTGATGCATTTAAAAGAGCATCAGCAGGGAGAATAACTGCAGTAATGCCTTATTACGGATATGCTAGACAGGACAGAAAAGCTAAGGCAAGAGATCCAATTACAGCAAAACTTGTAGCAGATATATTAACTGCTGCTGGAGCAGACAGAGTACTTACAATGGATTTACATGCAGCACAAATCCAAGGATATTTTAATATACCTTTAGATCATCTTTTGGGAGCACCTATTCTTGCAAAGTATTTTATACAAAAGGGATTTGACAAGAGAGATGATATAGTTGTAGTTTCACCAGACCTTGGAAGTGTAACAAGGGCAAGAAAATTTGCCGACAAGTTAAATGCAAGCATAGCTATTATTGACAAGAGAAGACCAAAAGCTAATGTATCAGAAGTAATGAATATAATTGGAGATATAGAAGGAAAAACAGTTATATTAGTGGATGACATGATAGATACAGCTGGAACAATAACAAATGGTGCTGATGCTCTTATGAAACGTGGCGCAAAAGAAGTTTATGCTTGCTGCACACATGCAGTATTATCAGGCCCAGCAATAGAGAGAATAAAAGATTCTGTTATAAAAGAACTAGTAATGTTGAATACTATAAACTTACCTGACAGTAAGATGCTGGACAAATTTAAGATACTATCTATAGCTCCAGTATTTGCGGAAGCTATAAAGAGAATATATGAAGATGTTTCTGTAAGTAAATTATTTGAAGATTAGAATTAAAAGGCATGTAGAAATTTATTCTACATGCCTTTTAATTAAAAATACTAAAATAGATTTAGTATTTATGATTTATTTGTAACTTTTGATAATATATTATTATTTATACAAAAATATGTGATAAATTTAATATAGGGAATCTTTATCTGATGCCAAGAACTCTGTTTATTACAGATAACATGATTGATGAGATATTCATATATCAATATTTATTTAGGAGGGTAAAATTATGGAAGGGTCTATAGGTAAAATTTTAATAGTAGATGATGATGAAAATATATGTGAAGTAATAAAAATGTATGTAGAAAGTGCAGGATATGAGACAAAGGTTGTTAATGATGGTAAGACAGCGGAAACTATGTTTTTAGAATATAAACCGGATTTAGTACTTTTAGATATAATGCTTCCCAATATAGATGGAATAGATGTACTTAAATGGATAAGAAAAGAATATGAAACTCCTGTAATTATGCTTACTGCAAAAGGGGAAACTTTTGATAAGGTTTTAGGTCTTGAACTGGGAGCAGATGATTATATAGTTAAACCTTTTGAGGCCAAGGAAATGCTAGCTAGAATTAAGGCGGTACTTAGAAGGTATAGTGTGGATAACGAAAATAAGGAGGTACTAAAATTTAATCAACTAACTATTGATATAAATTCATATACAGTAGTTTATAAAGATGATGAAATAAAAATGCCACCGAAAGAGTTTGAATTACTACATTATCTTGCAAGTAATAAAAATAGAGTATTTACTAGAGAACAACTTTTATGTGAAGTTTGGGGTTATGATTATCCAGGAGATTCTAGAACTGTAGATGTACATGTTAAGAGATTAAGGGAAAAGCTTCAAGGAGGACCAAATTGGCAAATAGAAACTGTGTGGGGTGTAGGATATAAATTTGAGGTGAAGTAAATGAAAAAGGGGTTATTTTCAAAACTTATGGTTGCATTTACTGGAATCATTATAGTTAGTTTTGTAATGACATCAGGTTTTTTATCCTATTGGTTTGAAGGTTATTATTTTGAGCAGAGAAAAATAGAGATACTTAGAGAATCTCAATTTATAGAATATAAAGCTATACAGTACTTAAATGGAAATTTGACTTCAGATAATATAAATGAAAGTTTAAGTTACATAGGAAAGTATTTATCAGCAGATATATGGCTAGTGGATAATTACGGATACGTCTATTCTGTATCAAAAAGCGAGCATAAAAAACTGATAGCTACTTCTAGACAAATAGTTACTAAAGATTTACAAGACCTTAGAGAGAATAAAACAGTTGATAAGATACAAAGTTACCCGGGCATATTTACAACTCCAGTTCATACATTTGAAATACCTATTTTTTCAAATGGAGTTTTCAGAGGTGCTATAATGATGCATACTTCTATAAGTGAATTAAAGAGCCCTCTAAAGAGAGTGTATGAAATTATATGGATATCAGCTGTTTTGGCCATTATAATATGCTGCATTGTAATTTACTATTTATCACAAAAAATAATAATAAATCCCCTTAAAAAAATAAATTATGTAGCAGATAAGATATCTAAAGGAGAAGTTGAAAAGAGAGTTCATATAGAATCCAAAGATGAAATTGGAGAACTTGCGAAATCCTTTAATATTATGGCAGATTCATTAGAAAAAGTAGAAAAGCATAGAAGAGAGTTTATATCCAATGTATCTCATGAAATAAGGTCTCCAATAACTTCTATAAAAGGATTTATTGGGGGAATGATTGATGGAGTTATTCCAGCAGAAAAACAGAACTATTATCTGTCAGTTACTTATTCAGAGATACAAAGACTTACAAGGCTTGTAAATGATCTTTTGGATTTATCTGCAATTGAAGCCGGTGAATTTAAACTTAGAATAGAAGAAGTGGACATAAATGAGATTATAAGATTATGTGTTATAAAATTTGAAACTAAAATAAATAATAAGAAACTAAAAGTAGATGTATTGATGGAAGATAATAAGTTGTATGTAGCTGCAGATAGAGACAGAATAACTCAGGTGGTTACAAATTTAGTGGATAATGCTATAAAATATTCAGATATTGGTGGAAATATAAAAGTTTCAACTAAAGTTAAAGGTGAAAAAGCAGTTGTATCTGTTTATAATGATGGACCAGGTATACCGGAGTCAGATTTAAAACATATATGGGATAGGTTTTACAAGGTGGACAAATCCAGAACTTCAAAAGTGAGTACAGGGCTTGGACTTTCCATTGTAAGAAGTATACTTACTCAATTAGGTGAAGATATATGGGCTGAAAATAAGGAGCCTAAGGGAATTATGTTTACTTTCACTTTAAAGAGGGTTTAAGGAATAATTACATTCTGTTCATATTTGTGTAAAAATTTTTTATTATAATTACTCTAAGTTTAGAGATTATGAGGTGTAATTAATGAATGATGATAACATAAAAGATGTTAATTGGGAAAATGTAAAAGATGATGAGGCAAAAATAAAGTTTGTAAATAGTAAGAAAAGGTCAAATATAAAAAAAATAGCCAGTTTATTTTGTGTTATACTAGTAGCTGCAGTTT
>DAIMMR010000207.1:0-6902 GCA_036720575.1 Clostridium sp. | reverse complement strand
GTTTTCCTGCTGTATTCCTCTTAAAGTAGGTTCCATTATATTTTTCTCAAAGTCTTTTAAAACTTCCTCGCTGCAGTATGGATTTGGAGCTATAGCTCCCATTCCACCTGTATTTGGTCCTAGACCCCCATCATATATTTGCTTATGATCCTTTGAAGATATAAAAGGAAGAATAATATTTCCATCTGTTATTGTAAGTATTGACGCCTCTACTCCCTCTAGAAACTCTTCAATAACTACATTTTTTCCTGCCCCTTTAAATATGTCCTTTACCATAAAATCATTTAATGCAGTACTTGCTTCCTCATAATTCTGACATATAGAAACACCTTTTCCTGCTGCTAGTCCGTCAGCCTTTATAACTACAGGATATCTACAATTTTCTATGTATTTTAAAGCACTGTCTTTATCATCAAAAGTGCAATATTCAGCAGTTTTAATTCCGTACTTTTTCATGAAATCCTTAGAATAGATTTTACTTCCCTCAAGCTGAGCAGCTTTTAAGCTCGGTCCAAATATTTTAAGTCCCTTACTTTTAAATTTATCCACTATGCCTTCTGTCAGTGGTCCTTCAGGTCCTACCACAGTTAAATCTATATTTTCTTTAGATGCAAAATCTATAAGTCCATCTATGTCTGTTATGTTCAAATTACTGCATTTATCTACTATATCCGTTCCTCCATTTCCTGGAGCACAAAATATTTTATCCACCCTGGGGCTTTGAGATATTTTCCAGCAAATAGCATGTTCTCTTCCACCAGAACCTATTACAAGTACCTTCATTATATAAAATCCCCCTTTTCATACTAAGCATTTTGAAATAAATAACCAGTGAGTATGCTAGCCTATTTTCTTTCAAATGCCCTAAGAATTAATGTTTAAAATGTCTTACCCCTGTAAACACCATGGAAATTCCATTTTTATTACATTCATCTATAGAATCCTTATCTTTTATGGACCCTCCTGGTTGTATTATGGATTTTATCCCATGTTTTGCTGCTTCACATACTACATCACTAAATGGGAAAAATGCATCTGAGGCAAGCACTACCCCGTCTCCTGCTCTATCAAGTGCCTGGCATGCAGGCCATATTCTATTTACCTGTCCTCCACCAATTCCTTTAGCCATAAAGTCCTTAACTACTACAATAGCATTTGATTTTACATATTTACAAACCTTCATTCCAAATATTAAATTATCCATCTCTTCTTTTGAAGGTTTCTTTTCCGTAACTACTTTAGTCTCATCTACCAATTTATCATCAGAAGATTGTACAAGTATCCCACCATCTAATTTTGATATTTCGAAATCATTAGTAGGTTTTACATCACACTTAATTATCCTTAGATTTTTCTTTGCCTTTAATATTTCAACTGCATCCTTATCAAAATCCGGTGCTATGACTATTTCAACAAAAATCTTAGCTATCTCTTCTGCGGTCTTTGCATCTAATTTTCTATTTACAGCTATAATACCTCCAAAAATAGAAGTAGAATCACACTCATAAGCTTTTACATAAGCCTCATGTAGGTCTTTTCCAAGGGCTACACCACAAGGAGTATTGTGTTTAACTGCAACGCAGCATACTTCCTCAAATTCATTTACTGCTTTCCAGGCCATATCCATATCTCTCATATTATTATATGAAAGTGTTTTACCACTTAACTGTTCAAAATCTTTCATAGGAGCTTTTCCTACAGTTTTTGTGTAATAAGCTGCACTTTGATGTGGATTTTCTCCATATCTTAAGCTTTCAGATTTTTTATAAGACAAGCTTAAGTATTCTGGATATTCATCTTCAAGTAGAAAATTACTTATAGCTCCATCATAAGCAGACATCAAATTAAATACTTTACCTGCAAGTTTTCTTCTAAATTCGTATTTTACGTCTCCAGAAGTTTCTATCTCCTTAATTATTTGTGAATAGTCATTTACATCTGTAACAACTATTACATCTTGAAAATTTTTGGCTGCAGCTCTTATCATAGTTGGACCGCCAATATCTATAAATTCTATTTTTTCATCAAAAGTTATATTATCACATACCTTGTCGAAAAAAGGATATAAATTTACAACTACCATATCTATTGGTTTTATGTTCTTGCTTTTTATAGTATCCATATGTTCTTTATTATTTCTTTTGGCAAGTATACCTCCGTGTATAACTGGATGAAGTGTCTTTACTCTGCCATCTAGTATCTCATCAAATCCAGTAACTTTAGATACTTCTGTAACTTTTATATTGTTTTCTGTAAGATATCTATAAGTTCCACCTGTAGATATTATTTCAACTCCCCTATTTATCAAAAATTTTGCTAAATCCAATAATCCATTTTTGTTATAAACACTTATTAATGCACGATCTATCATAATTTGCGCCTCCAATTATTTTAATTGCAAATTTTCACTATTCTGTTCTCCACCACTATTTTGTTTTCAGAAATAAGTTTGATAACTTCAGGAAGGGCTTTATGCTCTTCTTCTAGTATTCTCTTTTGAAGCATTTCTGCAGTATCTTCAAAATGTACAGGAACTGTCTTTTGCATTATTATAGGTCCGCTGTCTGTACCCTCATCTACAAAGTGTACAGTGCAGCCTGATACTTTAACTCCATACTCAATTGCCTTTTCATGAACCTTTATGCCATACATACCATCTCCGCAAAAGGATGGTATTAAAGAAGGGTGTATATTTACTATTTTATTTCTAAATTCTGAAATCAGATCTCCTTTAAGTATGGAAAGCCAACCTGCACATACTATTAAGTCAACTTTGTCTTTAAGCATCTTTAATATTTCCTGAGAAATATTAGACTTATATATTTTTTTATCTAATACATAGGACTTTATATTATGCTTTTCAGCTCTTTCTAAAGCATAAATTCCAAGTCTATCACCTATTACAGCTTCTATACTGCAGTTTTTTATATATCCGCTCTCAACTGCATCTATTATAGACTGAAGGTCGGTGCCTCCTCCAGAAACCAAAACTGCTATTTTAAACATACTGTCTTTTCCCCTTTTTTTACGCTTCCTATTATATATGCCTTTTCACCCATTTTATTTAATTCTTCCACTACATTTTTAGCATCTTTAGTATCCACACATAATACAAAACCTATTCCCATATTGTAAGTATTGTACATCTGCTTCTCTTCTACTCCAAGTTTCATCATATACTTAAATATAGGTGGTACTTCAAAGCTTCTCTTATCTATGACTGCAGTAAAATCATCCTTAAACATTCTAGGTATATTCTCGAAAAATCCTCCTCCAGTTATATGGGCCATAGCTTTAATTTTAAATTTATCCATGAGCTTGAGTACAGGCTTTACATATATCTTTGTAGGTGTCAAAAGTACCTTTCCTATAGGTTTACCTAAAAAATCCTCATCAAAATCTTTTATAATTTTTCTTACTAATGAATATCCATTACTGTGAACTCCACTGGATGCTATTCCTATAAGGGCATCTCCTTCTTCTACTGTACTTCCATTTATTATATTATCTTTTTCCACAACTCCTACAGTAAAACCTGCCATGTCATAGTCGCCCTTCGAATAAAAGCCAGGCATTTCAGCAGTTTCTCCTCCAATTAAAGCACAGCCTGCTTGAATACATCCATTTGATATACCTTTGACCAAATCTGCTGCAACTTTTGCTTCCAAATTAGAGCAAGCCAGGTAATCTAAGAAAAACAGAGGTTTTGCACCATGGCATAGAACATCATTTACGCACATGGCAACACAATCTATTCCCACTGTATCATACATTTTCATTTGAAATGCTATTTTTAACTTTGTTCCCACTCCATCTGTTCCAGATACAAGTACTGGATTTTTATATTTGCCAAGTTCAAACATGCCTGCAAAACTTCCAAGTCCATTTAAAACCCCTGGAGTAAAAGTCTTAGATGAATATTCTTTCATAAGTTTTACAGATTTATATCCTTCTTCAATATTTACACCGGAATCTTTATATGTTACCACAGTAAACCACCTCTTACTCTAAATAATTTTTGTCTTTTTCCATAGGTGCAGATATTGGATATATTCCACTAAAGCACCCTAAACAATATCCTTTTGAATTAGTACATTCAAGAGATTTTAAAATTCCATCTATACTAATGTATCCCAAACTATCTGCTCCTATCTTATCCCTTATCTCTTCTATTTTTGCATTAGCACCTATAAGTTGAGATCTATAAGGAGTGTCAATACCAAAATAACAAGGGTACTTGACTACAGGAGATGAAACTCTAAAATGCACTTCAGTAGCCCCGGCTCTTCTAAGTATTTCTACAAGTTTTCCGCTGGTAGTTCCCCTAACTATAGAATCGTCAACAATTACCACTCTTTTTCCTTCTACATTTACCTTTAGTGGATTTAACTTTACAGCTACTGCCTTAGACCTAAGTTCTTGGGATGGAGCAATAAACGTTCTGCCCACATATTTATTCTTTATAAATCCTATGGCATAAGGTATCCCAGATTCTTCTGAATATCCAAGGGCCGCCGGTATTCCTGAGTCAGGAACACCTATAACCACATCTGCATCTACTGGATTTTCCCTATAAAGTATTCTTCCTGCTTTAACTCTTGACGTATATACGTTTATATCATCTATAGTACTATCAGGTCTTGCAAAATATATATATTCAAAAGAACAAGTTTCGCATTTTGTCTTTTCTGCAAAATTTATAGATTTAATTCCGTCATCATTTATGATTACAATTTCTCCCGGCTTTACATCTCTTACAAAATCTGCTCCTATAGAATCCAGGGCACAGCTTTCAGAACAGAGTATATAATCTCCGTTTAATTCGCCTATACAAAGTGGTCTTATTCCATTTGGATCTCTTACACCTATAAGCTCATTTTCCGTCAAAATAGTAATAGCATAAGACCCTTTCACTGCCTGAACTGCATCTACTACAGCCTTGCCTATATCTTTCTTAGCTTCTCTCGCAATAAGACTTAAAATGACTTCTGAATCTACAGATGTCTGAAAAATATACCCTGCATCTTCTAAAAGTCCTCTTATAACATCAGCATTGACCAAGTTACCATTGTGTGCTATAGCAATAGATCCAAGCTTGTATTTTACTATGAGTGGTTGGGCATTGTTTAAAGTACTGGAACCTGCCGTAGAATATCTTACATGGCCTATGGCACTTTTTCCCTTAAGTCCTCCTATTATGTCTTTATTAAATACATCTGCCACAAGTCCCATTCCCTTATGATACTTAAACTCGCTTCCATCAGAAACTACAATACCTGCACTTTCCTGTCCCCTATGCTGGAGAGCGTATAGTCCATAATAAGTTAAAGATGCTACATCTATGCCCTTTTTAGAAAATATACCAAATACACCACATTCATCCTTAAATTTATCTTCCTCTAAATCAATACAAGAGCAAGTATTAAATTTATCATTTAAAGTGCACATTAAAATTCTCTCCTTTTACCCATAAAATTAAAGCACCTATTAGTTTTGGCTTATTCTCTTCAATATTTCTTCATAAGCTTCTTTTACATTTCCCATATCTCTTCTAAATCTATCTTTATCTAATTTTTCATTAGTTTTTGCATCCCAAAGTCTGCATGTATCTGGTGATATCTCATCAGCTAAAAGTATCCTTCCATTGAATTTTCCAAACTCCAATTTGAAATCTATTAACTTTATTCCTTGTTTTAAGAAAAATTCTTTTAAAATATTGTTTATAGATTCTGTCATATTATATATGGTTTTAAGTTCATCAAAAGTAGCAGCTCCAATTGCAACTGCATGATAATCATTTATAAGAGGATCCCCAAGTTCATCATTTTTATAACTTAACTCATATACTGTAGTCTTTAATGAAGTACCTTCTTTTAATCCTAACCTTTTTGCCATACTTCCTGCTGCTACATTTCTTACTATTACTTCTAGAGGAATTATTTGTACTTTTTTGCAAAGCTGTTCTCTATCATTTAATTTTTCCTCAAAATGAGTTTCTATACCATGTTTTTCAAGTAACTCAAAGAGCATTGAAGTAATTGTATTATTTAATACTCCTTTATCCGATATCTGCCCTTTTTTTACTCCATTAAAAGCTGTAGCATCATCTTTATAATAAATTATTACTTTATCCTTATCATCTGTCTCATATACTTTCTTTGCTTTTCCTTCATATATCATTTTTCCTTTTTCCATATTATAATTCCACTCCTTTTCCATTTTCATTTATAAATTTTTCTTTCATATTTTTTCTATATTCAATTAATTTCTTTTTAATTTCAGAATATTTAAGTGCTAAGATTTCTACTGCCAACATGCCTGCATTATAACTATTATTTATTCCAACTGTAGCTACAGGTATTGATTTTGGCATTTGTACTATTGAAAAGAGAGCATCAAGTCCAGAAATAGCCGCATTAAGCGGAACTCCTATAACAGGAATAGTCGTATTAGCTGCAATAACTCCTGGAAGATGTGCTGCAAGGCCCGCACCTGAAATGATACATTCACAGCCTTCTTGTTCTAATTTTTTCACAGTTTCCAAAAGTTTTTCAGGAACTCTGTGAGCCGATAAAATATATGCCTCATATTGAATATCAAATTCTTTTAAGGCTTTAGCAGCTCCTTTCATCTTATCAATATCAGACCTGCTTCCAAATATAATTGCTACTTTCATATTCGTCCTCCTTAAACAATAAATGTTAAATTACACCAGTAAAAGTATAATAAAAAAGGTTTCAATAAATCTACAATGGAGAATCTATGTGAAACCTTAAGTTAGTAACCTTAACTAAAACTTGATATGAAAATATCCAGCTTTAAATAAAGTTATCCATAGGTATGAGAATTTTACGGTTCTCTGTAGATACTCCTAAACCTCATTATTAGGATTATATGGATAT
>DAIMMR010000206.1:0-6928 GCA_036720575.1 Clostridium sp. | reverse complement strand
TTAGTGTCTTTAGCACTTAGAATACGTTATCCTTTAGGGGAAGAACTTATCCAGGCGCGTAGCAGTACTTAGCCCCCACTTTGAAGAAAAGCAGATATCCTAAATCTTTGATTTGGTGATAGTCGCTTTCACAGAGTGCGATGGGGGTGTTAGCCATGGTAGCGATCGGACAAAACTTATCTTATTACAAAATTAAATAAGTAACCAGTAAATACTATTCCGAGTGCTACTACCCCAAAGAATACTGCTAATAATTTAGACTTTAAAACCCTTCTTAAAAGAATTGCTTCTGGTAAACTAAGTGCTGTTACAGCCATCATAAATGCTAGAGATGTTCCCATTGCAACTCCAGCCATTGTAAGCTCACTAACTAATGGAATTACTCCAGCAGCATTTGAATACAGTGGAACTCCAATTACAACGGCCACAAATAATACAAAGAAATTTAAAGCACTGCCAATTCTACTTTCTTTAACAATCCCAAATACATTATAAATAAGTCAATCAGCAAAAATTTGTACTGGTGTAAACATAGTATCTCTCCCTTTTAATTATAACTTTATAATTAAATACTTATATATTCTTTTAAAATATTGGACTCTAATCCTATTAAAATAGGGTCAAGTCCTGTTTTAACGTAGTTTATTTTTATTTTTCATCATTAATGTATTTTTTAATTTCATCAACACTTGAAACCTTCCCAACCATTTTAACCTTTTCATTGATAACTATAGCAGGTGTTCTCATAACTCCATATTTCATAATATCCTTAATATCCTCTACCTTTGTAATTTTAACATCTTCATTGAACTCTTTAGCAGCCTCCCTGGCATTTGCTTCAAGTTTCTTACAATTTAAGCATCCTGTTCCCAAAATTTTTATTTCCATAATTGAACCTCCTGAATTTATTTATATTTTATTTTGAATCATGCAAATAGCTCACAGCAAATTTATCAACACTATCAATAATACTTTTTATTTCTTCACTACTTATCCTATAATGAATATTCATGCCAACTTTTTCAGATGACAATATACCGGCTTCCTTAAGTATTTTTAAATGCTGGGATAAATTAGCTTGACTAAATTCTATATGTTCATTTAATTTACATACACATTTTGGGCCATCATATAAAAACTTAACTATTTTATATCTTATAGGATGCCCCAATGCTTTAAAAATTCTAACACTTATTTCTTGTTGATCCATCATTCTCCTCCACAATGTAATAATGCTATAATTAAATACTTATACGCTTATAATATATATTAATATATATTATGTCAATATTAATTAAGTAATTTAGGAACAGTATATCATTACCGCCCCAACATCTTTCTTTCATTTCTTTGTTTTTACTGAAACATATGAAATTTCATTCAAATCCTTAGGTAACCTGATAAGACTTGATTGTAAAGATTCATGAATTATTCTTTATTTGTTCTTAATAATGTAAATGAATACTTTTTCCACAATTTAAAATTTCTTTCATAAAACCCCTCCGTCGGCTTAATTCTTATGAATTTATTATAAATTAATTATTTAAATATCTAAGTGACTTAGTCACACTAACATTCCCTAAAAATAGAAAAATAGTATAATACATTAGATTTGTAACCCAAAATCAATGTATTATACTATTTCTTATTTACTTATGCCCTTTTCCTCTTATACCATTTCCCTGCATATGACCAATATTACCATTACAGCTGTTTATATTGTTCTTTATATTTTCTTTTAAAGAATCACCCTGAGCTTTTGTAATTGTTCCCTTTGATACTGCTTCATCAATAGATTTTGACTTTTCTTCAATTAGTGCTGTTCTGAATTCGTCAATAGTCATACCCTTGTCTTTTGCCAAATCATACATGGTCTTTCCTGAATTTAAGCCGTCAGTTATTTCCTTGTCCGTCATTCCAAGTTTGTCCTTTAATACAGAAGATACATAATCATAGCCTCTCATGGAAGTTATTCTCCCAAGCCCTAATCCATGATTTGCATCACTAGTTGTGTTTTGTGCATAAACAGTTGCACTTGCTCCAATCACTAAAGTCAGTGCCAATGCTGCCAAAATTGTTTTTGCTTTCATTTTCTATTCCTCCTTCATTTTACTTGGTATCTATTTGGTATATCACCATAATAAACGAATTCCAATATAAAAAAGTGTCCTAATTGTGTTATATTTATTAAAATTTGCTTGAATATGTTTACAACTAAATCACAATCATAACAAATATAGTCCACAATTATTTCACACTTTTAATTATTACGGATGATATAATCTAAACAAAATAACGAGGTGATACAAGATGGATAAAAATATTTTAATTGCTGATGATAATATAGAAATTATTAAAATCTTAAAGCCTTATATAGAAAAAGAGGGATTTACCGTAATTTTTGCCCTTGATGGAGAAGATGCATTATTAAAATTTAACCATTATAATCCACAGTTAATCTTACTTGACATTATGATGCCCTTAATGGATGGGATTGAAGTTTGCAATAAAATAAGAGAAAAATCAAATACTCCAATAATAATGATAACAGCAAAAAGTGAAGACGCCGACAAAATTTTAGGGTTAAATTCCGGTGCTGATGATTATATTGTAAAGCCATTTAGCCCTGGAGAGGTAATAGCAAGGATTAAGGCTGTCTTAAGAAGAATTACTCTTCCTGAAAATAACAAAATGTCACTAATTAAATATGAATCTCTTGAATTAGACATTGACAATTACTCAGTTAAACTAAACGGTGAAAACATTAATCTTACCAAAAAAGAAATCGAAGTTTTATGGATGCTCTCAAGTTCACCTAACAAAATAGTTTCAAGGGATGATTTACTGGACAGCATATGGGGTGTAGATTACTTTGGAGACCCACGAACAGTGGATACCCATATAAAAAGGATAAGAGCAAAGCTTCACCTTAATGGGCAATATAACTGGGATATTAAAACTATTTGGGGTATAGGATATAAATTTGAGGTGAAAGATGTTTAAAAAAAATATTACTTTTAAACTTACCCTTGGCTTTTTAACAATCGTTATCGTTTCAACTCTTTTAATTGGAATTATTGCATTAAATGTATTTAAAAACAATATCTATGAAATCAAAAGAAATAACATGAAAAAACATGCTTTGGAAATTTCAAATACTATTAGGCCTTATATGTCTCAAAGCACTAAAGAAAAAAATTTTGTAAATATTATAAATTTAATAGACTCCATTGATAACGCAAAACTTTGGATACTAGATTGTAGTAAAAATATTATAAGTGCGTCAAATAATAAAGATACTGCTCTCACTTACATTAACGATGCAGATGTAAAAAAAACATACAATTCTATTACTGAAAAAGCATTCACTGGTACAGAAACATACGGTGAGATATACAACCCTTACTATAAAGAATACATGATGACTACAGCAGTTCCAATAAAAAGTAACAGCAGCACTGTAATAGGTGCAGTAATTCTCAATTCTTCTTTATATGATTTATCAAATTCTATGAACAAATTTTTTATATATATAATTTTAACTCTTATAGGCGAAATATGCCTTGCTGGATTTATGGGATATTATTTTTCCAAAAATATATCTAAACCATTAAAAAAAATAAACTCATCTGCACTTGAACTGGCAAGAGGTCACTACGGAATAAAGACAAATATATATCAAAAAGATGAAATTGGAGAATTATCAAATTCATTTGATTTATTATCTCTAAAACTTGAGTACACCATAGGTAAACTTTTTGAAGAAAAAACTAAGTTAAGTAATGTACTAACAAGCATGAACGAGGGCATTTTATCTCTAGATACAAATTTTCATATTATAAATATAAATCAATCTACCTTAGACCTGCTGTCTTTAACTGACATTGAATCAGACACAAAAATTAATGAAATATTACTAAATTTAAATATAATTGAAGAGTTTAATTCTTCTATATCTAATAATACTAAAAAAGCTATAGTAAAAAAATATCTAAATAAAGTATTAAATTTCTCTATATCTCCTATAAAAAACAATTTAAATCAAGTTATAGGAGGTGCTATTCTTATTCAAGACGTAAGTGAAAAAGAAAAACTTGAACAAATGCGGAAAGATTTTATTTCTAATGTTTCCCATGAATTTAGGACTCCTTTAACAGTCATAAAAGGTAACTTAGAATCTATTGTAGATGGAATGACTCAACCAGAATGTATACAAGATACCTGCATTACACTCCTAAATGAAACTAACAGGCTTGAAAGAATGGTTAAAGATTTGCTTAATTTAAGCAAACTAGACTCTGGTAAATTAGAGATTGATTTTAATGAACTTGACATCAATATGCTTATTAGCGATACTTTGAGAAGTCTTAAGCCTTTAATAGACAATAAAAGCTTAGATTTGCAGCTATCCCTTAAAAATAACTTACCTCCTCTATTTAGTGATTACGACAAGTTGAAGCAATTACTCATAATATTTTTAGATAATGGAATTAAATTTTCACACAATAAAGGTAAGTTAAAGATATCCTCATATTCCGATAGTGAAAATATTTGTATAACTATTGAAGACAATGGAATTGGTATACCTAAAGATGAAATTCAGTATTTAGGCGAAAAATTCTTCAAAGCTGATAGATCAAGATCTTCAAACGCTGGTGGAACTGGACTTGGACTTTCAATTGCAAAAAGATTAGTAAAAGTTTTAAGTGGACATTTTTCTATAGAAAGTGAACTTACAAAAGGAACAAGAATAACTATTTCTTTTCCAGCAAAACCTAAAAATGAGGTGAAATTATGATGAGACATGGCTATCATATGGGACTGGGATTTTATGGTTCTTATATTTTAATATTTCTTCTGTTAGTTATTTCAATTTTAATATTTTTAGTATTAAAAAATAAGCCTCCTTTAAATCCCTTTATAATAAAGCTTCTAGATATACTCAAAGAAAAATATGCTTCTGGTGCCCTTACTGCAGATGAATTTATAGAAAGGAAATCTATTATTGAAGATATTAAATATTCAAATTCTTATACCCCTATACTTATTGAAAGATATGCGAAATGTGAAATAACTACAAAAGAATTTTTGAATATCAAAAATCAAATTGAAAGTAATAATTATAATGCTTCTATATGTGAAGGACTTGCAAAGGGGAAACTTTCCTATGATAAATTTAAATTAAAAATATTGGGAGGACAAATGAATGAAAAACAATAAATTATTAAAAAATTTACGCTACATTTTACTTGCAGTATTCTTGATACTCATTACAATTGAGGCTTACCTCCATCAACTGCTTGGCGGTGGCAAATCACCATCTATACATGCACTGTGTCCCTATGGAGCCTTAGAATCACTCTACAGCTTGATTTTTGGCGGAACATTTATACAAAAAATATTTTCAGGCACCCTTATTCTCCTTATCATAACATTATTAATAGCATTGATTTTCAGAAGAAGCTTTTGTGGTCTTATATGTCCTTTTGGTGCTCTTCAAGAGTTCTTTGGGATTATAGGCAAAAAAATATTTAAAAGGAAACTTATTGTTCCAGCAAATATAGACAAGCCTTTAAGATACCTTAAGTACATTATTCTTGTAGTAACACTATATTTCGCATGGAAAACTGCTGGTTTATGGATGAATCCCTATGATCCCTGGGCAGCATATGGGCATATATCTGAAGGCATATCATCCCTTACTGGCGAGTACCTAATTGCTTTTATTATACTCATAGTAACTATTGTTGGCTCTTTATTATATGACAGATTCTTTTGTAAATATCTCTGTCCTATGGGTGCATTTTACGGCATAATTTCAAAAATAAGTCCAGCAAAAATAGTAAGAAACCAAAACAACTGTATTAATTGTGGTCTATGCAGCAAAAATTGTCCTGTTAATATTAAAGTTTCTGAACTTAAAGAAATTAGATCTGCTGAATGTATTAATTGTCAAACTTGCATACTATCTTGTCCTGAAAAAAATGCCTTAGAATTTAAAATTAAAAATAAATCCGTTAAGCCAGTATTTGTTTTAACCTTTGTAATTTTATTGTTCTTTGGAGGAATAGGCATTACTAAACTTACAGGAATATACCAGGATACGCCTCCTAAAATATCTTTTGAAACTAAAACTGCTTCTGGCACTAAAACTTCTGAAATTAAAATAAATCCTGAAGAAATAAAAGGTTATATGACTTTGCAAGAAATATCTGAGGCATTTAAAATTGATTTAAACGAACTGTATAAAAAACTTAATATACCTAATTCCATTCCAAAGGATACAAAATTAAAAGACCTTAAGAATTTTATTGCCAATTTTGAAGTGGATAAAGCTAGGGACGCACTAAAGTAAGCTATTCATATACTGAGAAAACATGTTTATTAATAGTGAATTATTTATAAATTTACTATTTAAGTTAGTCAATCATGCCAACAATCTTATCAAAATTTATCTGATGGCTACCTACTGTAAAACTCCCACTAAGTAAAATTCATTTATAATAAAAAAAGATGTAAATTTAGAAATCTACATCTTTTTTTTATTACTCAACAACTATAATATCTTTGCTGTATTTATTTAAGACTTCACAACCACCTTCCGTAACAAGTACCAAATCCTCTATTCTCACTCCTACTTCACCTGGTATGTAGATACCTGGTTCAATTGAAAATTTAATGCATCCAATATCTATAGTTACAGCTTCTCCTTCTTTAAGTATAGAATTATCTATCTCATGATGAGGATCAGCTGCATTTATGAATCTCTTTTGACACATGTATTCCATCATCTAAGAAATATTCTTTCATTTTACTATCTGCAGCTAAAATTGTTCCTACATCTTTGCTATTAAAAACATAGTTTTCATTCCTAGGGAAGTGAATTTTTCCTCATATTCTGTAACTACATTTTCAGTAAAATCACTGC
>DAIMMR010000205.1:0-6944 GCA_036720575.1 Clostridium sp. | reverse complement strand
GAACAGTATCTTAATAGACGGACATCACAGATATGAAATATGTACCAAAAATAACATCCCCTTTGATTTAACACAGATGGAATTCAAAGATAAGTTAGAGGCTATGGAATGGGCATGGAGTAATCAGAAGAATAGAAGAAATTTAAATAAATATGAGCTCGCTCAAATAGCACTTAAATTTAAACCTGTGATAGAAGAAAAGGCTAAAGAAAATAAAATTAAAGCAGTTAAAAAGGCTGATATTCATAACTCAAAAAAACAAAATTCGATTTTGATGAAATCATCAAAAATGAATAATGAAGAAATTGAAGAAGATATCAAACATGTAAATACAAGAAAGGAAATAGCAGAAATAGCAGGTGTTTCAGAGGACACAATTCATAAGGTTGAAGTTATAGAGAAAAAAGCTCCAGAAGACATCAAAAAACAAGTTAAGTTGGGAGATTTGACAATTAATAATGCTTATGTCCTTACTAAATCAGCTCTAGAGGCAAAAAAGAAAAATGAAGAACTGGAAAAAGAATATCAGGAAGAACTTGAAAAAGAAAAACAAGAAAGAGAGGAAAAGAAAAAACAGGAAGAATTTGAAAAAACGTTACCCGAAAATACAGTTTTGATTGACAAATTTAGAAAACCAAAAGAAACTCACATTTTTGGAATAACTGATTTTGAAAACCTAACTGAAGAACAACTTAATGAGTGTATAAAACATTCAAAAAAATATGAAGCTGCAATATCTAAAGTTGCTATGTTAAGTACGAGTGAGGATTCACTAAAAGCGTGGAACTGTATAGCAGACACAGCAGAACTTATTGATTTGGAACTATCAGACATAAGCCTTGCTATCGGAAATTTAATCAAAATACAAAATTATTTTAAGGGGGTAAAAAAGAAATGAGCAGATACAGCAGTCTTGAGAAAAAAGCAAGAGAAAGCATATTGCAACAGATGGATGAACTTGGAGAAATCACTACAGATGCCGTAATGGAACTTATAAGACCACATTATATTTTTGATATTAAAAAGCTTAGAAATCAGGCACTTAAACGTACTGCCAATAACCTAATGCGAAAATATAAGGATGACAAAGGCATAAGAACTTGCTTTAACTATAAAGATAATGGCATTTCAAAATATGTAAATGTAGACAAAACTAAAGATTTAAAAGCTCTTGAGAATATAGAAATCCAATTGAATAAGAAATACAAAGGCTTGAACGTATCTAAGAAAAAAGTAACTTTAAGAAAACAAATATTGTCTGGTCAGTTATCTATAAAAGATATTGATACAAAGGAAGTGAAGTAAATGGAAGATTTATTAACTAAAAAAGAACTTGCAGCACATTGGAAAGTATCTGAAAGAACGGTAGATCAGTATAGAGAAGATGGTATTGTACAGACTTGTAATCTTCCTATTGTAAGATTTAATCCTCAGCATATTAGAGAGCTTGATAATACCAAGTTGGATAAATTCTCTCCAATAGAACGCCACAGACTTGAAAGAGAGTTACAAGAATTGAAAGCTAAAGCTGAAAAATTAGAAGGTATAATTGCAAAAATGAATATTTTGATTTCAGAGGCAGTGTACATTAAACAAAAAGAAGGAGGTCAAGTTATATGAATAAAAAATTAAGAAATTCAGCATAGAGAAAAATGAGGTTGGAGGGATATAAATAATGGTAGTGCCCCAAGAATCCTATGTAATAAATTTAGAAGTCATAGACAGCATGAAGCACTATGAATTAAGACCGTTGAAGGAGAGTGATATAAATGAGTTGTAATTGTCTTAAAGAGTTCAATGATAAATTAAAAGAAAAATTTCAACATGACAATCCTGAAATAAAAATTAAAGAATCATATTTTGAAAACTGTGCATTTATACAGAGAGGTAAAAAAGATGGAAAAATAAATATGCCTTTAGAGTTAACAGCCGCTCACATGATTAAATATACAATTCTAAGCAGAAAAGGAAACAAACTTAATAGAAAAAATGGAGTTAATGTTTGTTTTACTTACTGCCCCTTCTGTGGAAAGAAATTGGAGGAAGGTGAACAATTATGACCAAAGTACCACCTAGAAAGAAAAAAGAAGTAATTGAACTTAGAAAACAGGGCAAAACCTATACTGCTATATCCCTGTTCACAGGTGTACCGAGGGATTATGTGCAGAAAATAATTAAGGAGGATAAGAAGAAATGATTAATGCAGAGCAATATATTCCACTTGTTCATAAGCTAACAATTCCTTTATATAGGAGAATGAAATCCAGATATAGTTATGATGATATGTTTCAAACTGGTTGTTTAGGATTAATGAGAGCAGTTAATAAATTTGATGAATCTAAAAACTGTAAATTTATAACATACGCTTATAGATCAATACAAGGAACATTGCTTAATCTTGCAAGGGATGATAGTTGGTATGTTGCTAATAGTTGCAGAGAAAGATTAAAAAGCTCGTATACGCCCAGTTCGCTTGATATTTTAGTTGGAACTAGAAGAGACACTCCTATAGGGGACCTTATAAGTACTCAAGATGATATACAAGACTTTAATATCCTAGATTTAAGAATTGCATTAGACAAGCTCTCTTACAAGTACAGAAAAGTCGTGGAGCTTAGATATTTTGATGAATTAACACAAGCGAAAGTTGCTAAAATACTTGGAGTGAAAAAAGTTGAAGTTTCTAAATTTGAAAAGCAAGCATTAAAATTACTCAGAAAGGAGCTTACAGCATGATAAAACAATTATTAAAAGAGTTTGGAGCTAGGACAAATGAACAGGAGTTTAATGAAATAATGCAAATTGCTACTGATGATATAAGGGAGAATCGTATTAAATTTGGTAAAAGGACAAACTTAGACCAGGCAATGTTAATAGTTTTCAGAGCATATGTAGTGATGAAAAGGGTGGTGTGCTTTGATGTGCCATGGAATTTAATAGATAAAAAAAGCCCTCTGCCAAGGGCTAAGAAAAATTTATAAAGTAATTCAATCTTAATATAGGATTGAGAATATGTCAAATAAGGAGGTAATGAATTGAAAAATATATTTAAGATTTTCAAAAAGAAAAAAATAGAAACTCTCACTAATAAACTCATAAAGGAACTTCAAAAAAATGGTCTTAAATTAGATCCAACTTGCAGTGAAATAAGTATATGGGTACATGATGGTGCAGATGTACAAATTAAACATACTGGAAATAAGGAGATTCTACAAAACTATGGAAAATTTAAGCTTCACAAGGCGGTTGAGTAAAATGAGTAAACCAATAGTGGAAATAAATAAACCATTCAAAACAATGTTAGAAGCTTTTAACAGCTTTCTTAAAGCAATGAGTGATTCAGGTTATAAGATTTACGATGTGTTTGATAGCAGTTCTTACTATGTAAAAGGAGTTATTTACAATAAAGAAAAAGATAGATTAGAAATTGATTGGGAGGATGATAAATAATGTCAGATAAAAAAATGGTGGTTTTGGGTGAGAGTCATAAAGCTTTAAGTAAATTACTTGAGACAAAACAAGAAGCGTTACCAAAGGATTTTAATAAGGCGAGGTTTTTACAAAACTGTATGACCGTTCTACAGGATACTAAAGATATAGATAAATGTCAACCTATAAGTGTAGCAAGAACAATGCTAAAAGGTGCATTTTTAGGACTGGATTTCTTCAACAGAGAATGCTATGCGATACCATACGGTGGAAACTTACAATTTCAAACAGATTATAAAGGCGAAATTAAACTTGCAAAAAAGTACAGTTTCAATTCCATAAAGGATATATATGCAAAAATTGTCCGCGAGGGTGACGATTTTCAAGAAAGCATTGAAGATGGACGACAGACAATCAACTTCAAACCGTTGCCGTTCAATAACGGTGAGATTATAGGGGCATTTGCAGTATGTCTCTTCCAAGACGGCAGTATGTTATATGAAACCATGACAAAACAGGAAATAGAGGACATACGCAATAACTTTTCTAAGGCAAAAAACAGCCCGGCGTGGGTGAAAACTCCAGGAGAAATGTACAAAAAGACAGTGCTCCGAAGGCTATGTAAATTGATTGAACTTGACTTTGATAGCGTTGAAACTAAGAAGACTTATGATGAAACTTCAGAATTTGAATTTGGAAGCGCAAATCATGAGGTTTCAAACTTTGATAAAGATGATAGCAATATCATTGAGGCTGATGCAGAGATTCAGGATGATGTCCAAGAAGGCGATGGAGAGGATGAATAGTAAATGGACTTACAATTAATAAAAGCTTTTAGAATTATCGCAAATAAGCTTTTAAACGCACCTTCGGTACCACAAATTTCCAATAATAATTATTATCGTGAATATAAACATATTTCCAACTGCCTTGATTCAACATTAAAAGATGTTAATAACAATGAATTAGAAAGGATGTTGTTGTCTTTCTCAGCACGAGCATTATTGTTAATGGATAGAATTGGAATTATAAAAATAACGGAAGGTGAGTTAGATGACAGTAACTAAAGAAAATTATTTTACCAAAGAAAATGACAGAGAATATATGTCCGTAAGTCTGTTCAAGTCTTTCAAACGGTGCGAAGCCAAGACAATGGCGAAGCTCAACGGTGAATGGGAGGATAGCAACAAAGATGCTCTTCTACTCGGCAGTTATGTCCATGCATGGTCGGAAGGGACATTGGAAGAATTCAAAGCCGAGCATCCAGAAATGTACTCCTCTAGGGGTAAAACCAAGGGACAATTAAAATCCACCTTCCAAATTGCGGATAAAATGATTAATACTCTAAAGGATGATGAACTGGTAAAGCAAGCCCGGGAAGGTCAAAAGGAAGTTATCCAGACTGCAGAGTTGTTCGGCATCCCATGGAAAGCCATGTTTGATATATACAACCCTGATAAAAAGGTTATTGTGGATTTGAAAACTACCAGGAATATACACAGCAAATTTAACGGCAATGAGAACTTTATAACACACTATGATTACCTGCTTCAAATGGCTATATACTGCGAAATCGACCGTATAAACCGCAAGACAGATAATTACTTCCAGCCTCATATAATAGCTGTTTCTAAAGAAGAAATCCCGGATAAGGCTGTTATATTGCTAGGCACGGAGTTTATAGAAGACAAGTTATTGGAAACAGAAATATTAATGGATAGGGTGAAGGCTGCTTGGCAGGGCAGAGAACAGCCAACACGGTGCGAAGAGTGTGACTATTGCAGAGCTACAAAGAAATTAGAAAAAACCATATTTTATATGGACTTGTAGGAGGAGAATATGAAATCAGAGGAAATTAAAAATAAAATAATTGAATTATTAAATAGCACCGCAAGGAAAGACATTGATAAAGTTATTGAATTTTTGAAGAGCAGCGATTTTTTTGAAGCTCCTGCTTCTACTAAATACCATGGAAATTATGATGGTGGTTTAGCAGAACATAGCTTAAATGTCTATAGATTATTCGCAGATAAAAATGAAAAATTTGACCTAGGACTTTCGAAAGATAATGTTATCATATCGGCATTACTACATGATTTTTGCAAAATTAATTTTTATTATAAAGCGCTCTGCTGGAAAAAGGACAAAAGTAATAAATGGAAAAGTTATAGAGGATACAAAGTAAAAGACAATTTTCCTGTAGGACATGGCGAAAAGTCAGTAATTATGATTCAGCATTTTATTGATCTTACTAAAGAAGAAATATTTTTAATAAGATGGCATATGGGAATGACAGAGCCTAAAGAAATGCAAATGAATTTAAATAATACTTATAATATATTTCCTGCAGCAGTTGCCATTTATACTGCAGATATGGAAGCAAGCTACCTATTAGAAATACATGTAGAACCAGGTGAAACTTCAAAGCAAATGTCATTTAAAGCTTAGGTGATTGATATGTCAGTTAGAATAATAGCTTTACCTTATAAAAACTTCAAACAGAAAATACGAATTACAAAGAAATTTGAAAGGATATATCACATAGAAGATCTTTCTATGGATAGTACGGTAGGAATTTTATATATGGAAAGGAGAGAAGAAAGTGAACAGAGTTGTATTAATAGGAAGATTAACTAAAGATCCTGACCTGCAATTCTTGCCTGGCAGTGGAACAGCAGTAACAAAGTTTACATTAGCTGTAGATAGGAGATTTAAAAAAAAGGTCAGCAGGAAGCCGATTTTATACCTATAGTTGTATGGAATAAAATTGCTGAAAGCTCAGCTAATTATTTAACAAAAGGTAAATTAGCAGGGATTGCAGGAAGAATCCAAACAAGAAATTATGAAGCTAAAGATGGTCACAGAGTTTACGTAACTGAGGTAGTGGCTGATGAAGTTCAGTTCTTAGAGTGGGGCGATAAAAAACAGGAACAACCACAAAAAGCTCAGCAGCAGAATAATAATGAGGATTATACAGAGGTAATAGGTAACGAAGATGATATTCCATTTTAAGGAGGAAAAATAAATGTTAAACAAGCGACAAGAAAAAGATTTTGAAAGATGTGAAGAATTATCTTGCTGTGATTGTGAATGTAGTATATGTGCAGCAGATCAAGACAATCTTACTATAAATGAATTAATTAAAGAAGCACATGAGAATGCTGTAAAACATGGATTTTGGAACTGTTATAACTCCTTGAGAAACAGTGACGAGGAAACAAAACAAGCTTTTGAATCACAATTTCTTATGTTGATAGTTAGTGAAGTTGCAGAGGCACAGGATGGGCTTAGAAAAGGCGATATAGATAACTTCAAAGAAGAACTGGCAGATGTGGCGATAAGACTTGCCGATTTATGTGGTGGATTAGGAATTGATTTAGAAACTGAAATTATAAAAAAGATGAAGCAAAATAAAAGCCGACCATATAAGCATGGTAAAAAATTTTAAGCAGGTGATTAAATGGAAGTTCAATATAGATTTTCAGATGAAGAAATTTGGAAAGATATAAAAGGAT
>DAIMMR010000204.1:0-6968 GCA_036720575.1 Clostridium sp. | reverse complement strand
AACAATATTATATTGTGTTATATTTGTACTTAGCTTATAGTTATCGAAAATAAAAGGCGCATTACTTATTAGTGCGCCTTGTTTCAATACATTGATTACTTTACTACTTTGATATATTCAACTTCGGGGTCTTCTGTACCTTGAACATATAATCCAGTATCTTTTAGCTCTTGTACGTAGTCTACAATTTCTTTTGTTATTTCTTCGCCGGGGCAAAGTACTGGTATTCCAGGAGGATATGCCATTAAAAATTCTCCACTTATCATACCTATGCTATTTTTTAATAATACTGGCTTTTTTTCGGAGTTAAAAGCATCTCGAGGAATTTTTAATTGCCTTGGTATAGGAGGTATATCCAGAAAATCTGATTTTCTATTTCCTCTCCCATAGTATTCTGTGCTGACTTCTTTTAGAGAACTTATAAGGGCATCCATATTTTCTTTAGTATCTCCAAAAGAACCAACAGCTAGAATATTATATAAATCTGAGAGTTCCATTTGTATATGATACTTATTTGATAAAATCATATCTAAGTCATAACCTGTAATCCCCAAATCTCTACAGGTTATGGTTATTTTGGTAGGGTCAAGGGATACTACGCCGGGATTGCCAACTATTTCTTCTCCAAAGCAGTAAAACCCTGGAATATTATTGATTTTATACCTAGCATAACTTGACAGGTCAATAGCTTTACTCAGCAACTCTTTCCCATGGAGAGCTATTTGCCTCCTGGCACAATCCAGCGAAGCCATTAAGACATAAGAAGGTGAAGTTGTTTGCAGTAGAGATAAAACTTGTTGAACCCTGTGTATATCAATACGCTCTGAACGAACATGAAGCAGCGAACACTGAGTCATAGCTCCTATTATTTTATGGGTACTTTGAGAACACATATCGGCACCAGCTTGCATAGCTGATATTGGTAAATTATCGTTAAAACCAAGGTGTGGTCCATGGGCCTCGTCTACAATTAAAGGAATATCATAACTGTGCACTATATCCGATATTTTTTTAATGTCTGCAGCTACTCCATAATAGGTAGGATTTATAATTAAAACAGCCTTTGCATCAGGATTTTGTTTTAATGTATCTTCTACGGTTTCAGAAGTAACACCATGGGCAATTCCTATTGTTTTATCTAGTTCAGGCTGCATATATACGGGTATTGCACCACTTAATATAATTCCAGCAGTAACCGATTTGTGTACATTTCTTGGAATTATTATTTTATCTCCTGAATTCACTACAGACATAATCATGGTTTGTATAGCACCAGATGTTCCATGTATTGAAAAAAAAGCGGCATCAGAGCCATAGGCATCTGCAGCTAATTGCTGTGCCCTTTTTATTGGACCAGTAGGATGGTGAAGACTATCCACTAATTTAAATACGGTAACGTCAATTTTAAAGGGGTTTTCTCCCATGAAGTTTTTAAACTCTTCGTCTATACCGTTCCCTTTTTTATGACCTGGTACATGAAAAGGAATGGTATTCCTATTTACGTATTCCATTAATGCGTCAAACAGTGGAGTTTCACTTTGATCTAATTTATACACCTTGATAAAGCACCTTCCTTCATAAAAAATACCCTTTAACTCTTGGGATTAAAGGGATAATCATACTTAGTAAAAACTAATATCATTATATGTTAATTCATATAGAGATTCAATAATAGCAATATAGAATTTGTTAAACAAATTAACCTAAAATTAAGAAATAAGTTATATATATATATATTATGAGGTAAAAATATGGTTGTATACATGTTTTTAGATATAGTTTATAGTATAATAGTAAATGTTAAATATTGCATATAGGAGGTAAAGATATGTATAGAGAAAAATATGAATATTGGTTGAATTCACCTTATGTAGATGAGGATGGAAAAACAGAACTAAAAAATATAGAAGATGAAAGGGAAATAGAAGATAGATTTTATAAGGATTTGGAATTTGGCACAGGAGGTCTTAGAGGCGTAATAGGTATAGGCAGTAATAGAATGAATATATATACTGTGGGAAAAGCTACAGAAGGATTATCAAAATATCTTATAAAAAAATATAATACAAATATTTCCGTATGCATAGCTTATGATTGTAGAATAATGTCCAAGGAATTTGCACAGGCTGCTGCAAGTAATTTATGTGCAAATGGTATAGAAGTAAATCTTTTTAAAACTCTTCATCCAACACCAATGCTCTCCTATGCAGTAAGGGAACTTAAAAGCAAGGCAGGTATTGTTATAACAGCATCTCATAACCCAAAGCAATACAATGGATATAAGGTATATGGTGAAGATGGAGGACAGGTAACAGATGATTTTGCAAATGAAATACTATCTTGTATAGAAAGTATCAGTGATTTTTCAGAAATAAAACATATGGATTTAAAAGAAGCTGAAAACAAAGGTATACTTCATATGATGGGAGAAGATATAGATAAATCCTATATAGAGAAGGTAAAGAACCTGGTTATAAGAAAAGATCTTATAGAAGCGCATGCAAGAGATTTAAAAATAATATATACTCCACTTCATGGAACAGGAAATATTCCGGTGAGGAGAACACTTAAAGAATTGGGATATGAAAATGTATCCGTAGTAAAAGAGCAGGAAAGTCCGGATGGAACTTTTCCAACAGCAGAATATCCAAATCCAGAAGATCCTAGAGTTTTTAAACTGGCTTTAGACATGGCTCAGACTATAAAGCCAGATATAATATTTGGAACAGATCCGGACTGTGACAGAATAGGAATAGTAGTGAAAAATTTAGAAGGCCAGTATAAAACACTTACTGGAAATCAAGTAGGTGTTCTTTTAACTAATTATATTCTTTTATCTTTAAAAGAGCTTGGTAAACTTCCTAAAAATGGTGCTATAGTAAAAACTATAGTTACTACGGAAATGGCTGAGGATATAGCTAAAGAATATGGAATAGAATTGGTAAATGTTTTAACTGGATTCAAATATATAGGAGAAAAAATAAAAGAATTTAAAAGTAAGGGAAATAAAAATTATATATTTGGATTTGAAGAAAGTTATGGCTATCTGGCAGGAGATTTTGTAAGAGATAAGGATGCTGTAATTGCATCTACTCTTATATGTGAAATGACGTTGTACTATAAAATGAAGGGCATAAGTCTTTACGAAGCTCTACTAAATCTTTATAAAAAATATGGATTTTATAAAGAAAAATTGATTTCGGTAGAACTTAAAGGAAGAGAGGGACATGAAAAAATAGAAAAAATTCTTCAGTATATGAGGCATTCCATGAAAAGAACACTTGGGGATACAAAAATAGTTAAAAAGTTAGACTATAAGTTAAGTGTAGAAAAAGATTTAATAAATATAAATGAAAGTAAAATAGATTTACCTAAGTCAAATGTGTTGAAATTTATCATGGAAGATAAATCTTGGTTTGTAGTTAGGCCTTCGGGAACGGAACCTAAAATAAAAATTTATCTCTCAATAATAGGAAACAGCTTGAAAGATGCTGAAGAAAAAATGAATGTATTTGAGAAGAGAGTTATGAAAATAATAGACGATGTAAATTGCTAATAAATTGTGTAGGTGGTAAATTAATGGATATAAAATCACATTTTGCAGAAAAATTATCTAAATTATTATTTGTAGAAGTAAATGAAAAAAATTTAGAAAAAATATTTAAAGTTACTTTTTCAGAAGATATATATTTGCCTTTAAATTCCAAAAATATAGTTGACAATGTTAAAATTAAAAACAATATGGATAGAATACCAATAGGGTATTTTATTGAAGGTATGTTTTACGTATTAGGTGCAGATGAAAATTTTAAGTTTAGTAAGCAGTATAAAAGCATAATAACCGGAAATAATGAATACATTAGATTTATAAAAGGCATAATAGCAAAGAATGTTAAAAATAAAGAATATGAAGATGCATATATATTGCTAAAAGGGTTATCTACTATGGAAGATTCTACAGAAATATATGATAAGCTTATAGCCATGGTAGATGAGATTAGAAAAACCAATAAAATCTATAAAGAAGAGGAATTAGAAATATTAAAAAGAGCCGAGTCGAAAGAAAATTATGCACTACCGTATCTTTATGAATCCCTTATTAAAAGGGAAGAAGGAGATTATCAAAAAGCATTGTTTTATATAAATAACTATGTAGGAAAAGGTGGAAAAGAAACCTTAGAGATAACAGATATGAAAGAAGAGCTTAAATCCATCGTACACTATGACAGGGGAAAAGAGCTTTTAGAAGATAATCCTGAAGAGGCATTAAAATTGTTAATACCTCTTATGGATACTTTTGGAGATAATGCTTCCTTGTATTACTACATAGCAGTTGGATATAGAAAACTAGAAAATTATGAAAAGGCAATTTATTACTTAAATGATGCACTTAATATAGACAGCAGTATAGTAGAAATTGTAAACGAAATGGGTATAAATTATGCTTCTATTGGAGACTATGAAAAGGCTATAGCTTATTTGAGAAAAGCATTTGAAGCCACCAGATCCGTAGAAATATGCACTAATCTTATAATGTGCTATTTGGACTCTGGAAATTTACAAGATGCAAAAAAACATCTGGAAATTGCAAAGAAAATAGATCCTAAAGATGAAGTAGTTATTGAAATAGATAACTTTATTGAGAAGATTGAAAAGAAGTAATCCTATTGTAACATGAATGTGAAAGGAGATTTTAAGGTGAATGTAAAAAAAGCTATAATACCAGCTGCTGGACTTGGAACAAGGTTTTTGCCGGCCACAAAGGCCCAACCTAAGGAAATGCTGCCTATAGTAGATAAACCTACCATCCAATATATTATAGAAGAAGCAGTAGCGTCTGGAATAGAAGAAATTTTAATAATAACAGGAAAAAATAAAAGGGCAATAGAAGATCACTTTGATAAATCCGTAGAATTGGAACAGGAACTGGAGAGTAAAGACAAGAAGGACCTTTTAAAAATGGTAAAGGATATATCAAATATGGCAGATATATATTACATAAGACAGAAGGAACCTAAAGGCCTTGGACATGCAATAAGTTGTGCAAAAACTTTTGTTGGAAATCAACCTTTTGCGGTAATGCTCGGAGATGATGTAGTAGACAGTAAAGTACCTTGTTTAAAACAGCTTATAAAATGTTTTGATGAATATAAAACTTCAATTATAGGAGTGCAAGAAGTTCCTAAAAAAGATGTATATAGATATGGTATAGTAAAGGGAATGTATATAGAAGATAAAGTATATAAAGTTAAAGATTTAATAGAAAAACCTAAAGTAGAAGAAGCTCCGTCTAATATAGCAATACTTGGAAGATATATAATAACACCATCTATATTTGAAATATTAGAGAACACCACTCCAGGAAAGGGAGGAGAAATTCAACTCACAGATGCCCTGAGGACCTTAGCTCAAAATGAAGCTATGTATGCATATAATTTTGAGGGAAGAAGGTATGATGTGGGAGACAAACTTGGATTTTTACAAGCCACTGTGGAATATGCCTTGAAGAGGGATGAATTAAAAAAGCCTTTTATGAAATATCTTTTGGGACTAAAAGAACAAAAGTTATTTAAAGAAGTTTATGATGATATAACTTCTAATTCTCAGAACAAATAGAATTTAATAAAGCTGCATCTATAATTTTAGAATTTATGTAAAATTGTAGATGCAATTTATTTAGTAACAAAAAATTAATTAATTTATCAATACTGTTGGTGAAATAGAACAGCAGTATTAAATTGTGTGATGCATGACATTACCTGTTAAAAAATATGTTGAATAATTTTGTTTATGATGTAAAATAGATAAAGGGAGTTTTTATATAAAATTTTTACAATAATTTGGGAAGTGTTGAAATGCAAAAAGACAAAAAACTTATAGTATACGACATATTATTTCTTATAGGTTCCTTATATTTTGCCTTATTACTTAAATTTGATTTTAATATACAGCAGGAATATATAATATTTTTTAAAATTTCAGTTATTCCTATGGTAATTATAACTTTAGTATTTAACAAAGTTTTTAATTTATACGATAGTATATGGAAATATGCATCAGTAGAAGAGTTAATTTCTATTGTATATTCCGTTTCTGTATCCAATATTATATTTGTAATTTACAGCTATTTTATAAATTATAAGTTTCTTGAAAATAGGTACTATAGATTTCCATATACCGTACATATAATATTTTGGATATTATCTGTGCTAACATTAGGTGGAATAAGATTTATATATAGGTTACTTCAAGATAAAAGTGTAGGACAATATAAAAAAACAAGAAATAAGAGGTTGCTTATAATTGGTGCAGGAGATGCATCGGCAGTGCTTATAAAGGAGATAAAGAAAAATAGAAATTTTAATTATGATGTAGTTGGACTTATAGATGATGATGAAACAAAAAGAAAAAAATTGATAAATGGTATAAAAGTTTTAGGAGGAAGAGATGACATACCAAGAATATGCAAAGAAAGAAGCATAGAAGAAATAATAATTGCAATGCCTTCTGCAGATATCAAGACTAAAAGGGAAATCATAAATATATGTAAAAGTACAAAGTGCAAGCTTAAAACTTTGCCTGGAATATATGAAATGATAGATGGAAATTTAAATATGAGCAAATTAAGAGATGTAAACATAGAAGATCTTCTTGGAAGAGACGAAGTTAAGCTTAACAATGAAAATATAAATAAGTACATAAAGGATAAGGTTATAATGGTCACAGGTGGTGGAGGATCTATAGGATCTGAATTATGCAGACAGATAGCTAGATTTGGTCCAAAACAACTTTTGATACTAGACATATATGAAAATAATGTTTATGATGTGCAGATGGAATTAAATTATAATTATCCAAAATTAAATAAAGCCATAATTATAGCTTCTATAAGGGATGAAGACAGATTAAGAAGTATATTTGACAAATATAGACCTGAAGTAGTTTTTCATGCAGCTGCTCATAAGCAC
>DAIMMR010000203.1:0-6984 GCA_036720575.1 Clostridium sp. | reverse complement strand
CACTTTTTTCAATACGTTTATTTGCTAATTCTCGCATTGTTACTTCATTAGATAATGTGTCGTCAAGTTCTGATATTTCTTCTTCTAATTTTGACTTTTGTATTTCTAATTCTGTATCTAATGCTTTTTCAGATAATTCGATTGAATGGTCGTATTGATAGTCCGTTAAATCTTCTTTTGCTTTGGCAAGTTCTTGTTCAAGTTGTTTACGTTTTGCAATTGCAGTTTCATCATTTTTAATTAAGGCAAGCTGATTTTCTAAATCGGCTACTACTGCTGATTTTTCTGTTAATCCTTTATTATAATCTCTATCATCTTTTTCATCTCTTAATGCTTGTTTACGTTTATTAAATACTTCTTCTATTCCTTTAATTTCTTCTTGAATAGCTTTCTTTTTAGCATTAAGTTCGTCTTTTATCATCTGCATTGTAAATTTATGTATATCTTCTAATGCAGATTTTTGTTTTTCTAATTCTTTTATTTGTTCGTTATAGATTGAAATTTGAGATGATTGTAAGTTTTTAATTATGCTGTATCTTTGTGAAACGGTGTCGTAGTAGGTGTCAATGAGAGATTCGGCTTGTTCTTTTGCTGAATTTGTTCCGATTGCTTGTAATCGTGCAATTTCTTGTTGTAGTAAATTTTCACGTTTTACTATTTCATCATATTTCTTTTGCTCTATATCGAGATATTCTTGCGAATTATCTTTGAATAATTGCTGTTGCAAATCAAGCTGTGTTAATGTTCTGTCAATAGATTTATTCGAATTATCAAATGCAACTGATTGTAATTGTGATATATTTTCAGCATAATCCATCCACTGAGTCCGTAGTTGCTGGATGTAGTCATCGTTTTCTGATAATCCCATTGCACGATATTTTTGTGCTAATTTATGGACTTCATCTTGCATTTGTTGATAGATGGCGATTTGTTTTTGTGCTGAATCTTCTCCACCTGAAAATTCTAGTAGGGATATTTCAAATTCGTAGTCTTGTAATGTTGCTTCTAATGCTGATTTTAGGCGGTCGATTTCGGAAATTGCTTTGTCGGTTGAGGATTTAAGAGAACTTGTGTCGAATTTAATATCTATTGGATCAATTTGAACATCGTCAAATACCTTATAAAATCCATCGACTAATTTTTGAGCTTCAACTATATCTTTATTTTGAACTCTTGTACGTTTTCCGCCAGAGAGGTCATCGTCTTGAACTATTCCACCAATACCAACAGAAAAATAATTTCCCCATTTCTTAGCGAGCTGTCCTATCAGATTATTGCTAATTGTAGCTTTAGCTGATTCTAAGTCTTTATAATTCTTTAAATCATCTTTATATGCCAACCCTAAATCATTAAAGTATTTTTCTATACGATTAGATAAAATATTATAACTATCTGAAGATAAGAGTACCATATATTCATATGTTTGCTTATATGTATCTTTGGATCGAGATACTACTTCTTCAAGTTTTTCTCTTAATGCTATTTCATCATTAAGGTATGGCAAAAATTCTTCGGATATGGATAATAATTGTTCCATATCTTCTGCTGTGAAATTGCCTGTATTTAGATTTTCAAGAACTTTTTGTAGGGATTCTATTTCTGAACGAGTTGAAGATAATGATTTGATAGTCTCTTCTAGTTTTGTCATTTCTTGTGAAGTTTTATTTGCTGTAATTGATGTCTTTTCAAGACTTTCTCTAAGTTTTTGAAATTCATCTGTAACAGTTGTATCTTTTATATATTCATCTGCAAAACTTAAATTCTTAGCTAATTTTTCGTTTAATTCTAATAATTCAGTATCATCATATTCTGTAAATATGTTATTTAAAGCTTCTTTCCCAGCATCTGTTAAATTATCCCATGCGTTGGAATTCTTAATCATATCTGCAGTTTCTTTTGATAAATCTACAAATAAATTATCTACTTCTGCTCTTACATCTTTGATTCTATTTTCTATGTCAGATAATGTTCCGTACTTTCCACCATAATCAGAAAATAGTTTTGCGTATCTACCTCTGTCTTTATCGTCCAATTCTCCTGAAAGATAACTGTTTCTAAGTTTATAATATTCAATTAATCCTTCTAATTCTTCTTTTTCTTTTTGATAGTTCTTAATCGTATATTTAGAATTTTCTCTAGCCGCAGTTGCTAAATCTTCTCGTTTTAACGTTATGTATTTTTTATAGGTTTCATTTAAACTTGTTAAGCTTTCATCCTCATCAATTATAAAATTACCTTGTATATTATATGCACCATTTACTTTAGGTAATAGTTCTCGTAATTGATTTTGTATGTCTATAAAACGCTGTTGTTCTTCATTATTCAAACCTTGTTCTTTTTTTAATTTTCTTAACTCAACATATTGTTTAGACAAGTCTTGAACTGTAACTTCTTGTGATTGTAAATCTTTTAGTTCTAAGGATAATGTGTTTACTGCTTCTTTAGCTCTGTCTGATTCCTTTGATAGATAATTAATCCCGTAACCAATTGCCATTACAGTAGCGACAATCGCACCACCTACAAAAAGTTTAGATGCCAAAGACAATCCATTCAAAGCTACTATTGTGGCTTTAATAGACGCAGTTGTGATTTTTGCTTCTGCTGTTATTTTCGCAAAAACTCCTATGATATCAATTGCAGTATTTTTAAATTTCACAGCATTTAATAACGCAAAAGCTGATACCAATCCAATTACAACAGGCGTCAATCCACCAGTTGCCGTAGTTAATTTAATAATAGCAGTTGTAGTATCTAAAAACCACGCAATAGTGTCGTCATTCAATGTTGTAATTGCTAATTCTTCCCAAGCACCTTTTAATTTTTCAGTTTTACCCAAAATACTTTCAGTATATTTTTGAAACTCATCAGCACTCGAACCATAGCTATTAACAGCAGAATTAGTCGCCTTTTCTACATTTTCCCAGTTGATCAGTATTGCTTCCATGGTTTCCATACCACGTTTTCCAGAAGCAAGTTCCATCAAATAAGAACGGGTGTTTTTATCTAAAGTAGGCATAACTTTAGCCATATCATTCATTATGTCATATGTAGATTTTATTTGTTTATTTTCATCAACTAAAGATATTCCAGCTAATCGTTCAAATTCATCATTTAATGAAGATATGATTTCTGGTTCGAATTTCCCCGTCTCTTCGTTCATACTTGCTAATCGCAAAGAAAGGGTACGTAATTGTGTAGAAATACGTTCAATAGAGTCTGCCCCAAGGACTTCTGATGCTCCTGTAAGCAAACCTATCATTTCTTCGAAAGTATTGCCTTGCTGTTTCATAACAGCAGAAATTCTACTTGCACCTTTGACTAATGTATCAAAATTTGTCGCTTGTGTATTAGAAACTTGGTTAAAAGCATCAACTATATGCGTAGCTTTATTTGTTTCAAAACCATATCCTTTTAATACAGAAATAAGGGAAGTGCTTGCAGTTTCAACATCTCTTATATTTTCGGCAACAGACTGCATTATTAAAGCGCTTTGGGCTAAATCCATACTTTCGTTTAAATCATATCCAGCCCTCTTGAAAACAGTAGTTGCATCAATAACAGACTTTCCAGTTTTACTTAATGCATCACCTGTCTTATAAGCTCTTTGTACAAACGAATCTAAAGATTGACCAGTCAAATCTGATACTTTTTGAATTTCCAACAAACTTTCTGCTAAGTCGTAAACTGTATCTACTAATTCTCTAACTACTCTTTTGGTAGTTTGAATTACATCATGCAAACTATAAAATGTTAGAAATCTTTTTAAACTATCGCTAAACGAATTTGTTGTGCTCGAACTTTTTTTAGCTTCTACTCCGAGTGCTGTAACTTCGGATAATAATTCTCTTAATTTTAATTTTGCCTTAGGAGTATCTGCTGTCACATTGTTTATAGATTCTCTTAATCTATTTAATTCATCAACGTCATACTTATCATTTTTTACAGTTATATCTGTTAATTTGTTTTGTAGATTCTGTTTTGTAAGAGCAATTTCTCTTTCTAATGTATCTTGTTTGTCTAATTCAGCATTTAATCTTATCTGTTCCTCAAGTTGTTGTCGTATGGCATCAGATTTTATTTTTGCTAACGTTTCTTGTTTTAATATTTCATAATCAGCTTCACTAATATTTTTTTTAGAAAAATCTTCTTTCCATTTGGCTAACTCTTTTTCTGCATTCTCTAATTCTTTTACTTGCTGAATAGTTTGAGCATAATCTATAGTTTGCCTTTGTTTATTAGCATTGTTTTCGAGCAATTTTAATTGTTTTTCATATTTGGAAACTTCGCTATTTATTTGCTTATAATTAGTAAATAAATTTTCAGTATCTAAATTAATATTATTTAAAGAATCATCAACCTTCTCTAATGCTTTAATATCAATAAATCCATATTGAGAATCTAAATTCTCATATACTTTATTTTTTGCTGAATCAACTCTTTCGAGTAAATTTATAATCTTTTCATATTCTTTTTTTTGCTTTTCTAAATTTTGAATTTCTACACTACTTGAAAATTCTAAATTTCCTTCTTTATTTAAAGTATAAATTCTTTTTTCTATATTCCCAAGTGCATCTGATAATTCATTTATTTGTCTATGAACCTTATCATCACTATCTTTAAATAAAGTTATCTTATTAAGTTTTTTAACTCTTTCCCCTAAACCATCAATAGATTTATCAATCTTTTTTAAAGAATCATCATTTATTAACAAATCAGTTTTAATAACTGTTTTCCCACTTAAATTATTAATTTGAGTGATAATATCTTTCAATGAATATTGGTCGAGCATGGCTTTTAATACTATGCTTAAATCTTCTCCCACATTAAATCAACTCCTTTAAATTTTACATAAAAAAGACACGTTGATTTAACGTGTCATATCATTTGCTATTAATTCCATATTGTTTTAATTTATTTCTAAATATTTTATTATAATTTTCTTCTATCCACTTTTTTTCATCGGACATTGCATTAATTCCTTTTCTTGGGAAGGGGTTGTCTGTAGTTCCCTCTTCAATCCACAGTGGAATATACTCCGAAGTATCATTTCCATAAAAGTCTGCGTGTTGTCCCCATTTACTACCATGTTCATTTTTATTTCCAGTTAAATTAGCTAAAGAAGGATAGGATAAAATTTTGTCTGTATCATAGAATATCTTTACACAATAAAACCCATTTTCTTGATATACTTCCGTTTTAGATATTGAATTCAATAATTCTTCTGTCCTTTCGTATTGGCTTGGTGTCCACGCATCGTATAATCTTTCTTTAACTTTATCATACAATTCTTCTTTTACACCTTGTGCTATTTCATTCAATATTTTAATAATTTTATCATTCATATATTTTTGTAATTCGGAAACATTTTTAAAGGTTTTAGCCATTTTTCTTCATCTCTTCTATTTTGCTTTGATATTCATCAAGAATTTTATTTGATGTCTCTGTAAATTTTAACAAATACTCATTTAAATCTTTAATTGCGTCTGCGTTCAAATTTTCTACAATTTGCGAAAACAATCCAAGCTCAACTAAACAGTTTAAAATATCTAATTCTTTGCTGATTAAAACATATAAACTATCTGATTTCTCTGCGTATTTAGATTTATTAGCATTTTCTTTATCGTTTTCATCGTAAATATAGATATCTGTTAAATATCTTATCAATATTAATAAGTAGACAATATTTTTATCATAATCGCCACCATTTTCTTTGATAACATTGGTGAAGTCAATGTACATTTGTAGTATTTCTTGTTTTTGTTTTTCGCTAAGTTTAGTTGTAAATGTTATTTCGTATTTCTTTCCGTTTTTACCTTCAATTGTTTTCTTGGTTTTTTTAAAATAATCCTTTACATCGTTGTTGAAATCATATTTAGTTATTTTCTTAGCCATCTTTTATTCTCCTTTTAATTTAATTTTCTATGATAAAAGTTTCGATTTATTAGGTTGTTAATATGATAAAACTTCGCTTTTATTGCATTAAAAAATAAAGCACGATTTTTATGTCGTGCTTTTAATTTAATTTTAGTTTGGTGGTTAGGATTTCTGGTATGTTGTCTAATTCATAATACCATATGTATAATAGTTCTATTCCGTTATCTTCTGCATATTTTCTTTTTAGTTCATCACGATATTTTTGTTGTTCAAATTTTATTATGGCTTCTTCTTCTGTAATTGCATTATAAAATCTAATTGGTTTCTCATGCTGAATCCCCATTGCTTCGATTAACAAGCCTTTTTCTTTGTAATTAGGTAAATAGAAATCATATCGCAATCTAACATTTGTTAAAGGATTTATGCAATCTTCAAATGTTTTTTCTGATAAATATTCAATATTATTGCTTTCTAAAAAATCATGACATTTTAATTGTAACATTGAATGTTCACTCGAACACTGGTTACATTGGTGTTTATCTTTATAAATGAACGTACTGATATCAGTGTAGAATAAATTTCCACATCCACATTTAAAGGGCATTTTAGTTTTTGTACTTATGTATTCATCTGCTAAAAGTTCACAATCTGAATTTTCTAATACATATTTTTTAGCTAAATTTAAATCCCACTTAATTTGTCCACCACAATCAGGACAATATTTTTTACTCCTCATTTGAAAAAGCTCAAGAGTTGTATTTATTACGTTTTTTCCACATCCACATAATATTTTTAATTCTTCTCTGTATCCTTTATATTCTGTGCTTAATAATTTACAACCAGACTCGTCAGATTCTATTATTTCTCTAACTTCATCTATTGTAAAACGATATGTTTCGCTTCTATATTTATATCCACATTCTACACATCTAATTGTTTTTCTATGATTTATATTTGCAAAACTAACATAAATAGGTTCTCCACAATCTGTACATCTAACTTTAAGAAGTGTTTGTGAATCAATATATTCTTCGCTTAATAATTCACTACCCAATTCTTCTATTACTTTTTTAACTTCATCATAACTAAATTGTTTCATTTCTCCTGCTC
>DAIMMR010000202.1:0-6999 GCA_036720575.1 Clostridium sp. | reverse complement strand
ATATTACCAAAGTTAAAATTCCTAATTTCTTTTTCATTTCACAGACCTCCCAATTTATATTAAATTAATTATAATAAATATTATAGTTTACCGTGCTAAATTTGTAAACTAGTAAATTAAAAATATAGGTATTTGCTATAAGTTAGATTTATATATAAATCTAACTACAGTATTTGGAACATAAAAAGCAATGGAAATGGGAAAAATTGAAGGAGCAATGAGTAGTGTGGCTATAGTAGTATCTGGTTTGCTAACAGTAATTGGTGCATTAATATTTACTAAGTTCATGTAGAAATGATATTGATAGAAAACTAATAATAACTAATTATGAGTATGTCAAAGATATCTTAAAAAAAAGATATTTTTGACATGCTATTTAGGATTCTAATTGCACCTGTAGTATAAATTATCTTATGTACGTTTCTAACATAGAGTATAAAACATTAATTAACGTATATATGAAACTTTTCTTTTTTCTAAGGCATCTTTAAGCCATCTTGGATGCATTGGTAAAAGATTTTTTGGTAGATAATTAAAATCGAAGTAATCTACATCTAAGGTTTCTTCTCCTTCTTTAATTAATTTACCGCCTACAACTTCACATTCAAAACAAGTTGTAATAAAATGATTAACTTTGCCACTTGGATATGAAAAAACTTGTGAAACAGGATCAGAATATATGCCAATTAATCGATTTACTTTAACTTTTAAACCAGTCTCTTCATTAATTTCTCTTATAATTGCTTCTTCTACAGTTTCTCCAGGTTCAACATGACCTGAAGGGATTCCCCATAATCCATTGTCAGTACGCTTCATCAAAAGAACCCTTTGAGCCAACTGCAGGTGATGGACCGTCTGTACTTGGGAAATTATTATCACTGTTTGTACCTATAAATTTGGCACCGTTATTAATTAATTGCACTGCTTTTTTAATATCACGGAAGCGTAAATCATCATCCCAACCTATAACAACTGCTTCTGCATCAGCTATATCATTAGTATTAATGCCTACCTGATGACATTCCCATTTTAAATTTTCATCACCAAGAACAAATACATTCTTTATATTCTTATTTTGTAAATATTGAGCGGTCACCCAGTCTGATGTAATCACTTCATTGCTATTTGCATCTATTCCAAGTGTATTTAATCGTTTTGCTATTTTTTCACGTGTTGTGCATGGATTATTTGTTAAAAATCGAATTGTTTTCTTATTTTTACGAAGTATTTTAAGAGATTTTACTGCTTCTGGAAGAGGCTTATTCCCTATATAAATTACTCCATCTAAATCAAATAGAAATGCATCAAATGCATCAAATATCATATTACTCGCTCCTTAAATTTTATTCTCTATAAAGCTATTTACAAAGAGCCTTACTAGCAGCTGTTATATCGCTTTTCCCTAAAATAGCAGATATAACTGAAATACCGTCAACTCCAGTTGACAATACCTCTCTAAAGTTGCTTTCATTAACGCCACCTATGGCAACGGCAGGTATATTTATACTGCTGTATATTTTACGGAGACTTTCTATACCTATAGGAGTATCTATATCTTTTTTTGTTCCTGTGAAGAAAATAGTACCTATTCCAATGTAATTTGCACCATTTTTTTCTGCCTCTAAGGCTTCATCCACATTGCCTGCAGATATTCCGATTATTTTATCCTTACCTAATATTTTTCTAGCTGTGTTTATAGGCATATCGCTTTGACCAAGGTGAACTCCATCTGCATTTACAGCCTGGGCTATATCAAGTCTGTCATTTATTAAAAAAGGAACTTTATAGTGATCAGTTACTTTTTTTACTTCTTTAGCAATTTCGTAGAATTCTCTTGTGGATGCATCTTTTTCTCTAAGTTGGACAAGAGTTACTCCCCCTAAAATTGCTTCTTCTACAGCTTGCTGCAGGGGCTTGTCTTTTAAAAAACTTCTATCTGTAACAAGATATAAACTATAATCTATTTCCAAATTATTTTACCACCTTTCTTTAATTTTTCTTCACTCAATTCATATATGGAATCTATTAGCTTAACCCTAAAAGTTCCAGGGAATTTTGCTGCTTTGTAGGCCTCTTCACCAGCTATATTCATTGAAAGTATGGCACTTACGGTAGCTATAAATTTATCCTCAGAGGCACCTATGGCAGCACCACATAATGCTCCAAGCATGCAGCCTGCACCAGTTACTTTAGTTAACATTTCCACTCCGTTTTGCATTACAGCACTATTTTTACCATCTGTTATAAAATCTTCTTTGCCAGTTGCAGCAACTACACAGTTGTACTTTTTGGCTAAAGCTACAGCTGAATCCAAAGCTCCTTCTCCATTATCTAAGGAATCTACTCCTCTCACGTTAGAAGATTGTCCTGCAAGAAACTTGATTTCGCCTACATTTCCTTTTATAACATCTACTTTACCAACTTTTATAATTTTATTTATAACTTGAGATTTCCTTGGGATAGCGGCACAAGCTACAGGGTCAAGTATTACAGGTATATTGTGAATTTTTGCAGAGGTACTTGCTAGAATTACTGCAGTTTCTTGTTCTTTTGTGAGAGTTCCTAAATTTATATATAGGGCAGAAGATATTTTTACAAAATCAAAAACTTCATCATAAGCTTCACACATGGCAGGGGAAGCTCCATAAGATAATAGAATATTTGCACAGTCATTTATAGTGACATTGTTTGTAATACAATCTACAAGAGGTACTTTATTTCTTACTTGTGTTAACACTTTTGATACACTGTCTAAATTTAAATTATCCATTTTTCATACTCCTTTATATTAGAACTCTGTTTATTTGAAATCTACATCAGCTTTTTTATATAATTCAATGAAATGTCCCACAGGACCAACGCCTCTTCCTATAGAGAAGGAATTTTCTATAGCCTTAGTTATATACTGCTTTGCAAGATATACGGATTTATCAGTGCTTTCACCTTTAGCCAAGAAGGAAGCTATGGCAGAAGATAAGGTACATCCTGTTCCATGGGTGTTTTTGGTATCTATTCTATGACCGGCTATGTTTAATATCTTGTCTTCATAAAGAAGAACGTCATTGGCGTCATTGCATCTGTGGCCTCCTTTTACTAGCACGTTTTTAGCACCTAGATCTTTTATTTTAAAAGCTGCTTTTTCCATATCGCTGCTATTTTTTATCTTCATTTCTGTTAAAACTTCAGCTTCTGGAATATTTGGAGTTACAACGTCTGCAATACTTGTCAGATCTTTTATAGCTGTTTGTGCTTCAGGTTTTAAGAGAAAGTAACCACTTTTTGATACCATTACAGGATCAATTACTATGTTTTTAGCTTTGTATTCTGTTAGAAGCTTTTTTATTATAGATATGGTTTTGCTGTTTGAAACCATGCCAATTTTTACGGCATCTACTTGTATGTCATCAAATATAGATCTTATTTGTGCTTCTACAATTTCAGGAGTTACATCCATTACGTCCTGTACTCCTACACTATTTTGAGCTGTAACAGCAGTTATGACACTCATACCATATACGCCAAGGGCACTCATGGTTTTTAAATCAGCTTGTATACCAGCTCCACCACAGCTGTCAGAACCTGCGATTGTTAATACTTTTTTCATTTTTACCCTCCTAATTTATTAACTTTAAAATTAATATCAATGAATCTTACTTAGTGGGAGTATTACAGTAGGTAGCCATTAGGCAAAAATAAAAGGTATATGCAGAAAAGCATATACCTTTAAAATCAAAAATATGTAAATTGCTTCCCTACGCCAGTTTTATCTGGATCAGGTTCAAAGGGTTAGAGAAAGATCTCTTCTCAGCCTTGCAGCACCCCCACAAAAGTATTAAGTTTTATACATTAATTTTACTACAGTGATAAAAATTTGCAATATGAAATTTTAATATTTACTTCATTGACTAATTTCCTTATATTTATATAAATGAAAGATGGGGGTGTTAGCAATGATAGTGATCGGATAAAAATTTTTATCCGATGACTACCTGCTCTTTAATCCCACTTCTTTAAGTGGGATTAAAGAGCAGCTACGTCCCTGGATAACGATTTTCCCTAAAGGATAACGCCTTCTAAGTGCTGAAGCACTAAGAAGCCTGTTAATAAGCATCAGGTGTAGTTAAAACTCCATCTGATGCCAAGAACTCTGTTTATAGTACATGTGATATAATGGTATTAATTGAATATTTTTATTACAAAATAAATTAATACAAATGATAGGATGTGTTGATATGGAAAAGAAAAGAATTTTAGTGCCATTAGATGAAACAGAGAGAAGTATGCATTCACTTGACTGCTTAAAAAAATTGTTTCCTAAAGATGAAGTACAGTTAACTCTTATGTATGTATCTGAAATAATTATAGCAAATGATATGGTGGTGTCCAATGACAGAGTAGTTATGGCGCAAGAAAGAGGTAAAAACATCTTAGATATAGCTGAAAAAGAGATTCAAGGTTATGAAGTTGAAAAGTATTGTGCTTTTGGATATGTAGCAGATGAGATACTTAAAAAGTCAAATCGTGATAAATTTGATATGATAATTATGACTAAATCCAATAAAAAGGGTTTGGCTAGGATGATTGGATCCGTAACAAGTAAAGTTTTAAGAAATTCACAGATTTTAGTTATAATTGTTCCAGAATAAAAATATTTAAAAGTAGCCATAATGTTGTACAAGCATTATGGCTATTTTTATCTGCATATTAAAATATTCGTCTGGGACTTGGAATTATAGGCGATTTTATCCGATGACTACCTGATCTAATACTCCCACTTCTCCAAGTTGGATTAAAGAGCAGCTACGTCCCTGGATAACGATTTTCCCTAAAGGATAACGCCTTCTAAGTGCTGAAGCACTAAGAAGCCTGTTAATAAGCATCAGGTGGAGTCAAAACTCCATCTGATGCCAAGAACTCTGCTTATCTAGAATATTTTTATTGATTTTTTCACATACTTTAATGAGCATCCTATAGGATTTTCTAAGATATGTTACTAGGACTTATAGAAAAATTTTTAAATATACTTTCAATTTCAATTCGAAATGCTGCCTAGAAACTCTATATCAGGAAGGTGTGTAATTGATGTTTGTTCCACATAGAGTTATTTTTGAAAAGGGGACCCTAGAATATTCCCTGGGAAATGAGATATACAATAGATTTAAAAATGATGATAAAGTGGATATAATAAAATTATCCTCAAATAGAATTATGTCAGCTGTACCAGGAAAAGATATATATGAAAAGTACAGGGAAGGTAAAAAGACTTTAGTTGTGGGCATAAAAAAGAGCTTGAAATTTCAAAGTTGTAAACCTTCGGCACATTATCAGTTGCCCTTAGTTAGTGGGTGCATTGGACAGTGTGAGTACTGTTATTTAAATACACAATTAGGGGAAAAACCTTTTGTGAGAGTTCACGTCAATGTTGATGACATCTTGAAACAGGCTCAAAAATATATAGATGAAAGAAATCCTGAAATAACTGTATTTGAAGGTGCTGCAACTTCCGATCCAGTTCCTGTGGAGCCTTATACCAATTTACTTAAAAAGAGTATAGAATACTTTGGAGATCAAAAGCTTGCAAGATTTAGATTCGTAACAAAGTACAATGATATAGATGGACTTTTAAATATAAATCACAATGGTCATACGGAAATAAGATTTAGTGTAAATACAGATAAGATAATAAAACAATACGAACATTATACAGCTTCATCAAAAATGAGAATAGAAGCAGCTGTAAAACTTGCCGAAGCAGGTTACCCTATAGGTTTTATAATAGCACCTGTATTCATATATGAAAATTGGAAGCAGGAGTATAAAATGCTTTTGGATATGTTATATGACAAATTACCTAACAATCTAAATCATCCTGTTGGCTTTGAAGTTATATCACACAGATATACCACAAGAGCAAAAAATATAATATTACGTGTATTTCCTAAAACAACACTACCAATGGAGGATAGTGAGAGAAAATTTAAGTATGGTCAATTTGGATACGGTAAATTTTTATATACGAAAGAGCAAATGGAAGAAATTAAAACCTTTTTTGAAAGAGAACTTTCAAGTAGATTCTCAAAAGAAGATATAAAATACATTATATAAATAGGAGAATTTTAATCATGCAGGAATTAGAAAATGTAGTTAAAATAAAGGATGCAGTTAAAAACTTTTCAGGTGGAATGAAGAGAAGACTATCACTGGCCATAGCACTAGTACACAGGCCTAGACTGCTTATTTTAGATGAACCTACAGTTGGCATAGATCCTGTCCTTAGAAAAAATTCTGGGATGAATTTTATAAAATAAAACGAGATGAGGGAACTATAATTATAACCACACATGTAATGGATAAAGCATATAAGTGTGATAGACTTTTTTTAATCAGAAATGGAATTGTAATAGCAGAAGGAAGTCCAGATAAAATAATAAAAAGCTCTGGTGGAAAAACTATTGAAGATGCTTTTCTATACTTTAGTTCTTTAAAGGAAGAGGTGTAACTATATGAATACTTTTTCTGTAGCAAAAAGAGTTACAAAACAAATTTTAGGAGATAGACGATCTCTTGCATTATTATTTGTAGCACCAATATTTGTTTTGTATTTGCTAAGTATAATGTTGAATTCAGGTATAGATAAGCCCAATTTGGAAGGAATAAATTTACCACAAGCACTTATGGAATCACTTAAAAATGAGATAAATATAGTGGAAGTTAAAGATGAAAATAAGGCCCTTGACAGAGTAAAAAATAATATTATAGATGGACTGGTTAAATTTGAAAATGATAAAATCATAGTGACTGTTGAAGGAAGTGATATGACAGCTTCAAATTCAGTGAAAAAATCAGTTCCAAAAGCTTTTAATGAATATATACATACTAGTTTTGCATCAAATCCAATGTTGAAGCAGATGGGTTTTAGAATGATTGATAGTGAGTATAATTATATAAACGGTTCTGAGAATATGACAACTTTTGATACTGTTGCTCCGCTGATGATGG
>DAIMMR010000201.1:0-7009 GCA_036720575.1 Clostridium sp. | reverse complement strand
TTCTGCTCCAGGGATGTCCTTCAAAAATAATTTCACCTGAAGTTTTCTTAAGTATCCCTGTAATCATCTTTAACGTAGTAGATTTTCCAGCACCATTTGGGCCAAGCAATCCATAAACGGAATTTTCTTTAATGGTAAGTGAAATATTATTTGCCGCTAGCTGTCCCTTAAAATTTTTACACAAATTTTTTGTTTGTAAAATATATTTTTCCATCTTTATAAATCCTCCCTTATCAATTCATGTTAATTGTAAACACTAATTTTAAGGATTTTATAAGGATTTAAAAAAATGATCTCAGCGATTTTTTATCACTGAGATCATTTTTTGCAAACTTTAATATACTTAATAACCCTTTTTCTTAAAAAATATTATCTCACATATTGTAATAAGTGCCATTATAAATAGAACTATAAAATAAGCATACCTGTAATGTAATTCAGGCATGTATTCAAAATTCATTCCATACAATCCCGTTATTATTGTAAGAGGCATCATAATTGTAGTAATAATAGTTAAAAGTTTCATTACCTTGTTCATGGAATTTGAAAGCTGTGATGAATACAATTCCAAACAGGATGTTATCATTTCTTGTTCTGATTCTATTAAATCATATATTCTCAAAATATGGTCATATATATCCGAATAGTATATTCTATTAGTTTCAGATATTATATCATCATGTCTCAATAATGTACTTAACAATTCCCTAATTGGAGATACTGTGCGCCTTAACTTCATAATGTTTTTTTTCAATTTCATTATTTCAGTTGCTGTTTGCTGAACAGGGCTTAGCATTGCTTTTCCCTCTAAAATATCTATATGATTCTCCAACTTATCCGTCAATATAAAATACTGATCCACAATTTCATCTAAAATATCATATAGTATGAAATCAGTGCCTTTAATACATATATTTGATTTTTTCTTTAATTCAGCAAATATCTTTTTAATTATTTTATTTTCATTATAATGAATCGTTATTATAAAGTTTTTATTTATAAATATATGTATATTTTTATAAGGGAAAAATCCTTTTACTAAATCTCCACTTGATGTAATGGTTATAAAATGATATTCATTATAATCATGAATTCTAGATCTTTTAATTTTTTGCATACAGTTTTCAATTGTAATAGGATGAAAATGAAAATGTTCTTTTAATATTGAAAATTCATGTTCTTGCGGCATATTTATGTCAATCCAATAAGGTTCTTTAGTATTTTCAGCTTCAAATATAGCTTTTTCTAGACTTTCAAATTCTTTTAATGTATTTTTAATTAATGTAACCAATATTACAATCCCCCTGTATATAAAAAATATTTAGTATGTTATATTATTTTTCCTTTGTACATATCTTTTAAATCTATTTTTATATTAAATGCCTTTTCATATTGTTTTAATAATTTCTGCTCTTTATTTGTGATTATGCATATAGATGTACCTTCCTTGCCAGCTCTTGCTGTTCTTCCTGCTCTATGTAAATAATTGTCGGCATCTTCCGGTATATCATAACTGAAAACATAGTCTACATCCTCTATATCAAGTCCTCTTGCTGCTATATCTGAAGCTACTAATAAATTAATTTTACCTAGTTTAAAACTTTCCAAAGCTCTTTTGCGCACTTTCTTGTCTTCAGCTCCATATATAGCTTCTGCTCCTAATTTATGATATTTTAATTTTTCTGTAAGTATTTCTATTTCATCTGGCTTATTTACAAATACAATGGCTCTCTTTGGATTTAATATATGCACAAGTTTCCTTAGAATTAATATCTTATCTCTTCTTTCACACATAAAACACATATGCTTTATGTGTTCATTCATGGAAGTTGTTTGTTCTGCCTTTATAAATTTGTAGTCTTTCATTAAATCTCTTGCTATATCTAAAGTTCTATCATCTATAGTAGCTGAAAAAAACATTAATTGTCTTTCCCTTAATGTAGTTTTTATTATAGCTTTAACATCGTTTATGTTGTTCTTATCTAAAAGTTTATCTGCTTCATCTACTACAATGGTCTTAATATTATGCGATTTTAGTTTTTTCATTTTAATAAGTTGAAGTATTCTTCCTGTAGAACCCACTACTACGTGCGGCTTTTCACTTTTTAAAATTTCCACCTGTCTTTTTATATTTACATTTCCTATTATAGCTGCAGACCTAACTGGAATATTTGAATTGTCAGCTAAGTTTTTTATTACATTATGTATTTGAATTACAAGTTCATGTGTAGGTGCAAGTATATATGCCTGAACATCTTTACTTTCAAAATCAATTTTTTGAAATATAGGAACAACATAAGCTAACGTTTTTCCACTACCTGTTTCTGATTCTCCTACTATATCTTTACCTAAAAGAGCTTCTGGAATGACTTTATATTGTATTTCTGCAGCATATTCAATACCATCTTTTTTTAGTCCTTCTGTTATTTCTCCATTTATACCTAATTCATTAAACAAAACTTTTGTCATATGCTTTTACTCCTTAATTTTTAATACATCTATTCTTCTATTATATCAATATTAAATAATTTTTAAGCAAATAAAAATTATTTAATATTTTGTATTGACAATAAAACAGAAAAGGGTTATATTGTTGTTATTGGATAACAATTATTTTTTAGTTAATTGTACTCATAAATAATTAATGTTATTAAATTATTACAATTTTTGAGTCCTATTAACAGTATTCTTAATGTCTTTAGCACTTAGAATACATTATCCTTTAGGGGAAGAACTTATCCAGGGGCGTATCGTATCAGACGTTAGCTCCCAGACTGGGAGTGTTACGGATGGCAGCCGCGGGATGAATTTAGTTTTAATCAGTAATTTTAATAATTTAATAGTATAGTTAAATAGTATAATTTGGAGGTTTTATTATGTCAAATAACAAAATTTGTAAGTCAGCAGATAAGGTACTTGAAAAATTTATAGGTTCTCTAGATGGTGTAGAAACTTCTCATCATAGGGTAGAAAGTCAAAGTATTAAATGTGGTTTTGGTCAGCTAGGAGTATGCTGCAAACTCTGTGCAAACGGTCCCTGCAGGATAACACCTAAAGCTCCAAGAGGAGTATGTGGTGCTAATGCTGATACCATAGTTGCTAGAAACTTTCTTAGAGCTGTAGCTGCCGGCAGTGGATGTTATATCCATATAGTCGAAAATACAGCTAGAAACGTAAAATCTGTAGGTGAAACTGGTGGAGAAATAAAAGGACCAAACGCACTCAACTCTCTGGCAGAAAAACTTGGTATAACAGAATCTGACCCGCATAAAAAAGCTGTACTAGTAGCTGATGCCGTATTAAAAGACTTATACAAACCAAAGTTTGAAAAAATGGAAGTTATAAATAAATTGGCTTATGCACCCAGACTAGAGAATTGGAACAAATTAAATATAATGCCTGGCGGTGCAAAATCAGAAGTTTTTGATGGTATAGTAAAAACTTCTACAAATCTAAACAGTGACCCTGTAGATATGCTTCTAAACTGTTTAAAACTTGGAATATCCACTGGAATTTACGGACTTACCCTTACAAATTTATTAAATGACATAATTTTAGGTGAACCCGCTATAAGACCTGCAAAAGTTGGTTTTAAAGTTGTAGATACGGATTATATAAATTTGATGATAACAGGTCATCAGCATTCCATGATTGCCAACCTTCAAGAAGAACTTATAAAACCTGAAGCTGTAAAAAAAGCCCAAGCAGTTGGTGCTAAAGGATTCAAATTAGTTGGGTGCACCTGTGTAGGACAGGATTTACAGTTAAGAGGAAAATACTACACTGATGTTTTCTCCGGTCATGCAGGAAATAACTTTACAAGTGAAGCCTTAATAGCAACTGGAGGCATAGATACAATAGTATCTGAATTTAACTGTACTCTTCCTGGCATCGAACCAATAGCTGATAAGTTCATGGTTAAAATGATATGTATAGATGATGTTTGTAAAAAATCAAATGCAGAATACGTAGAATATTCCTTTAAAGATAGAGAAAAAATAAGCAGCCATATTATAGATACAGCTATTGAAAGTTACAAGGAAAGAAGATCTAAAGTCAAAATGAATATTCCTAAAAACCATGGCTTTGATGACGTAATAACAGGTGTAAGTGAAGTTTCCTTAAAATCCTTCTTAGGAGGCAGCTGGAAACCTCTAGTAGACCTAATTGCTGCTGGAAAAATCAAAGGTGTTGCTGGAATAGTAGGTTGTTCAAACTTAACTGCCAAAGGTCACGATGTATTTACAGTAGAACTTACAAAAGAACTTATAAAGAGAAATATAATTGTACTTTCTGCAGGTTGTTCAAGTGGTGGCCTTGAAAATGTAGGACTTATGTGTCCAGGAGCTGCTGAACTTGCAGGAGATAGCTTAAAAGAAGTATGCAAGAGTCTAGGAATACCACCTGTACTAAATTTTGGTCCATGTCTTGCTATTGGAAGATTAGAAATTGTAGCAAAAGAACTAGCAGAATACCTAAAAATAGATATTCCACAGCTTCCACTTGTACTTTCTGCACCTCAATGGCTTGAAGAGCAAGCATTGGCAGATGGAAGTTTTGGTCTTGCTCTTGGATTACCACTTCACCTTGCTATATCTCCTTTTATTGGTGGAAGCAAAGTGGTAACAAAAGTTTTATGTGAAGATATGGTAAATCTAACAGGCGGTAAACTTATAATAGAAGACGATGTAATAAAAGCTGCAGACAAGCTAGAAGAAATCATAATTGCAAGGCGAAAAAGTTTGGGCCTTAATTAAAATTGGAAGGTGTGCTTTTATGAAAAGAATAATGATAAATAAAGATTTATGTACCGGCTGCTTAAACTGCACCTTAGCTTGCATGGCAGAGCACAATGAAAATGGTAAATCTTTTTCTGATCTGGATCTCAGCAATAAATTTCTTGAAAGTAGAAATCATATATCTAAAGATGATAATGGAAACAAACTTCCTATATTTTGCCGTCACTGTGACGAACCTGAGTGTGTAATGACCTGTATGAGCGGTGCCATGACTAAAGACCCTGAAAGCGGCATAGTATCCTATGATGAGCATAAATGTGCTAGCTGCTTTATGTGCGTCATGTCCTGTCCCTACGGAGTATTAAAACCAGATACTCAGACTAAAAGTAAAGTAGTTAAATGTGACTTATGTAGTGATAGAGATACACCTAGATGCGTTGAAAATTGTCCAACAGGAGCAATTTATATTGAAAAGGAGGCAGATCTCCTATGAGTGGTTTAACAATAAAAATATTTTTTCATACAAAATATGTAATAATAGGAGCCAGTGCTGCTGGAATAAATGCTGCTAAAACTTTAAGAAAGTTAGATAAATCCTCCAAAATAACTATTATTTCAAAGGATGATGCAGTTTATTCAAGATGTATGCTCCACAAGGTACTTGAGGGAAGTAGAAATTTAGAGACTATAAATTTTATAGATCCTGATTTCTTTGAAAAAAATAATATAGAATGGATAAAAGATGCAGATGTAAGCACTATAGATATTGACAAAGAAAAAGTCTTACTTCAAGACAACAGCAGCTTCAAATTTGACAAACTCCTTATAGCTTCTGGTGCTTCCTCCTTTACTCCCCCAGTTAAAAATTTAAGAGAAGCTAAAGGAGTGTACTCCCTTAGAAATTTTGAAGATGTAACTGCTATACAAGACAAACTTAAAAGCACAAAACGAGTAGTAATACTTGGTGCAGGTCTTGTAGGAATTGATGCACTTTTAGGTCTTATGGTGAAAAATATAAAGATTTCAGTTGTAGAAATGGGAGACAAGATTCTCCCCCTTCAACTGGACAAAATTGCATCCACTATGTATGAAAAATTGTTAAAAGAAAAAGGTATAGACGTCTTTACTTCGGTTAAATTGGAAGAAGTAGTTTTAAATAAAGATGGCTTTGTAAGTAAAGCAGTGCTATCAAATTCAACTACTATAGATTGCGATATGATAATAGTTGCTGCTGGAGTTAGACCAAATGTCAGCTTTATAAAAGACAGCAGGATAAAAGTTGAAAAAGGCATTGTCATAGATAAACATTGTAAAACCACTGTAGATAATATATATGCTGCAGGAGATGTTACCTTTACTGCCCCTATATGGCCTATAGCAGTAAAACAGGGAATAACTGCTGCTTACAACATGGCAGGTATAAATAGAGAGTTAACTGACAATTTTGGTATGAAGAACTCAATGAATTTATTTAACCTTCCTTGTGTATCTCTTGGAAATGTAAATCCTCCAGATGACAGTTATTCTGTAGACACATTAGAATGGGATGGAGTTTATCAAAAAATAATTCACAAAGATGGAGTAATCTACGGTGCACTTCTACTTGGAGATATATCTTATTGCGGCGTACTAGGATATCTCATAAAAAATAAAATAAATATAAGTAATATCCATAAAAATATTTTTGACATAGATTATTCTGATTTTTACAATGTTGAAGAAGATGGACAATATAGTTATCAATTGAGGTAAATTACTCTATAGAATTTCTAAGCAAAAAATAAAACTTATACTCCGAATATTTTTACAACCACAAACACGGTTAAATATTTTGATAAGTCTAAGAAGAAAATTTATAAAAACTAAGGCCTTTTGAAAACTCGTACCTCGAACAATTCAAAAGGTCTAAGTTTTTTTACAAATTTTCTACTAAGACTTATACACAAAATATTTAAATGTGTTTGTTTATTGTAAAATATTTCTGCGTATAAGTTTTATTTTTAAGTTAGAAACGCTATATATCATAAAATTTAAAATTAAATTCATAATTACTCAATCTGGAACCCTGTTGGCGAACCTCATATTTTTGAGAAAAATACTTCTCATGAAGGGGTAACCATAGTAGGGTCTACTTCAATTTTAAATAATTTTCATACTGTTAATGATATTTATCTGATGGCTACCTACTGTAACACTCCCACTTCTATCAAAGGAGATAACAGTAGCTACGCCCCTAGATAATTCATCTAAACTTAGTGGGAGAAACAAAA
>DAIMMR010000200.1:4716-7064 GCA_036720575.1 Clostridium sp. | reverse complement strand
CTGATGTTGAAAAGCTTATGAATGGAAAGAAAGCTAATCTATGCGTTACCGATCCACCTTACAACGTTAATTATTCATAGGCGTTTGCGAAACGCCTATTTAGATAATACAGTAAAAGGAGTATTAAATATAATATGACCATTGAACTAAACCAATTGAATTATGGCGATTATCAGACTCCAATTGAATTTGCAATTAAAGTATGTAAGATATTAAAAGATAAGATTGGAGTTGCACCTAATGTTATTATTGAACCAACTTGTGGTGAAGGAAACTTTATTAAAGCTTCACTTGATATTTTTGATAATATTAGTGAACTTTATGGCGTAGGAATTCAAAAAGGTTATTATATAAGAGCTAAGAAAGAATTTAAAGATTATAAAAATATTAAAATTATATTGGATAATATTTTCACTCATGACTTTGGCAATATTGGATGTAATAATAATATATTAATCATAGGTAATCCACCATGGGTTACAAACTCGAAAATTGGAATGGCAGGCTTGAATAACCTTCCAGAAAAGAAAAATTTTAAAGGACTCAAAGGTCTGGATGCAATAACTGGGAAAGGTAACTTTGATATTGCAGAGTATATAATTCTTCAAATGATTGCAAAGTTTACAAATTGCGATGGATATATAGCTATGTTATGTAAAAATATAGTTATAAGGAATATTCTTGAACATATTCATAATTATGATTTTAAAATTGGCGATATGCGAATGTATAATTTTAGTGCAAAAGAAATTTTTAATGCTTCCTGTGAAGCTTCTTTATTTGTTGCTAAGCTTGGAGTAGAGAAAGAATACACATGTAAGATATATGATATAAACAATCCAGATACTTTTATTAATACTATTGGGTGGGTAGGAAATAAGTTTGTATCAGATATCAAAGCCATATAGAGACTATATATATGTTGACTCTAAAATTCCTTCAAATATATTTGAGTGGAGGCAGGGAATTAAACATGATTGTTCAAAGGTAATGGAATTTAAAATTTCAGGAAATAAAATAAAAAATGGTTTTGGAGAAGAGATGGAGCTTAAAAAAGATATAGAAGACACATACATTTATGGACTTTTAAAGAGTTCTGACATAAAAAAATTTGAAATAAAAGATGTTAGAAAAAATGTCATAGTAACGCAGAAAAAAATAAGAGAAAAAACAGATTCAATTCAATTTCTAGCACCTAAAACATGGCAATATCTTAAAAAGCATGAGCAATTACTAGATGCTAGAAAGTCATCAATATATAAAAATAGTCCTAAGTTTGCTATATTTGGTGTAGGTGAGTATTCCTTTAATAATTATAAAGTTGCTATAAGTGGTATGTATAAGAAACCACAATTTTCACTTATATATCCATCAAATAATAAACCTACTAGGCATCAAAACTATCAAGCACAATAAGAAATTTAGCAGTTTCCTCTTAACAATGGAAACTGTTTCCTGTACAATAATCTTATCAGATATGCGAACATGCTACATTGCGTAGAGAGGTGATAAAATGCATGATATATTTAGTCTTGGTAAATTTATAGCAGATAAAAGAAAAAACTCGGAATAACATTGAGAGGAATGGCTGCTGAACTAGGAATTGCTCCTCAGCATAGCTCTATCCTGTTACAAACGTATATTATTGACCAAAGTTGGTTATAATATACATTGTACAGGTAATATAGCAACTACAGGTATCGACTTAAAGAAATATTATATTACAAATACATACAATTCAATAATTATTTGTCTAAAGAAAGAGAATACATAAAATAATTTACACGCCCTCTGTTAAATTAAATGTAGATGCAAAATTTATTTTTAATAGCTTTTAGTTAAGCTAACTCCATCAAATATTTTGTTGTCTAAATCAGAGACAAATTCTTTTGAATTCTTACCTGTATAGAATTTAACACCATATAGTTTAACATTATTATCTTCTACTAGTATCTCAAATTTATCAGAGTCAATAGACTTCAAAATATCCTGTTTCCAAGAGTCTCGAACAACTAGTTGTTCACCTTTAGGCTCTATATAAACTTGATATATAAAATCCTCGCCACTTAGGTACAAAATAAAGTCTGGCATAAAGCCATCATAGATAGCAATATCATCATTTGAATTTAATTCTTCTGAGAAATCTAAATTGCTATTGAAACAATCTGATTTTTTAGTTCTAAATTGATGAAGCTTGAAGCCTGTTTGTCTTTCATCATTTCTGATTAAGTAGACTTCATTGTATTTTTCCTCCAATTTATCAACTAACCTTTTGATTAATTCTATTAAGTCCTTCTCAAGTCCGTCAACTATTGCATCTTCATATACAAACCACTTTTGTTTAGACA
>DAIMMR010000200.1:0-4616 GCA_036720575.1 Clostridium sp. | reverse complement strand
TTCTCAAGTCCGTCAACTATTGCATCTTCATATACAAACCACTTTTGTTTAGACATAGGGTATTTTTGTATAATTTCCTCCACAGTTTTTTTAGAAAGTGATTTAGAGACCTTTTTGCTATAAGGGGTAACTACATCTTTTATATTAATTGGGATAAATTTATTAGTACCTCGCTTTTTGTTAAAGTTCTTCTTAATGTTACTTTGAATATATCTAAGGCATTTTTCTGTGGCTAGTAGCTTTTCTAAAGGTGATAGACTTTCTGTACCAAAAGGTACGATTGCATCTATCTTTAGTTCTCCAAGCCACTTATCACTATTTATAAACTCACTTTTTGAATTTAAAATAGGTATAAAATTCTTTAAGTTGCAAAACTCAAAAAAGCTATTTCTAGCTAGAGCTTTTTTTAAAATCCTTTTGTCAGCAGCACTGTTTCTAAGTACTGGTATTTTTTTATTCTGTCCTTTATCAGCCGCTTCAGCATATTCAGCTTCTGATATTACATTTAGCATATTTGCTTCATAAAGATTATTTATTCCAAAGGAGATAAGTGAGTTATATTCTTCAACAGGGACATCTTCAACTTCATTATAGTATAGCTTACCAGCTTTATACACAGGAGACTTTTTAAAACTAGCCTTTACATCAGTTTCAAATATTACAAAGTCACTGTCATCCTCAACGGTTAGTTTTATCTTATCTAGTGATTTGACTAAATTATTGATATAGTCCTTATCATTAATTGTGTGATAATGAAGAGACTCTAGAAGTTTTAAATCCTCCATATTATCATCATATCTTAAATTATCAAATCTTCTTTTATAAGAAATTTCATTTTTAAAAACAAATGGATTATATCTTGCACCACGTCCTATAAGTTGTGCCTCACTCATAGTAGCAGCACTTGTGGATTTTGCCTGTTCACTTATTCTTACTATGTCATAAAGATTTAAAACGTCCCAACCTTCACTGAGTTTTGCAACTGCAAATACCACTCTAAATGGATTTTCATTATCCTCAAGAGAATTTAAGGTATGTGTAAAGTTTTTGTCTTCCAATATACCCTTAGTACTATCATTAACGTTTATGACTTTTTCTTTTGAGAAATCTCTCTTAATAGTAGTTATAATATGAGCTAAATCCCCATTTTTATAATAACTATAGACTCTTTGCATAGTGCTGCTTGTAGTGTTAAGATTTTTGTCTATAAATTTTTTTAAATCTTCAACATTTAAATCATCTATGAGACTATTAAATGTATCATAGCTTGTATTTGAAACCTTTATAGAATTAGATTTAAACATGAGAACAGGTTTAAAATAAACAACGCCATATTTTTTAGCTATTATCTTTCTGTATTGACTTAAAAGGACTGCGTTTAGCATTTTATCATTATCTGAGGAGTTAGCTTCAAGTCTAAATACTTTTTTCGAGTAGCCTTCGCTTATAAGTTTATCTAAGCCATATCTATATATGATCTTATTTTTATACTTTTCATATAAGAATTTATCTCCTTCAATATCAATAGTAGCTGTAAATTCAAGTTGTCTATTTTGTGAATTTGATTGTCTTATAATATCTAAAGTATTCTCCCAACTTTTTTCTTTACTTTCTGCAGAAGTTAAAGTCTTTTTAGTATAAGCACTATAGTGATGGACTTCATCTCCTAAAATTACTAGTTTTTGTTTAGAGAGTTCTTCTATTGTAAGTCCTCCTTCTTTAGTTTCATTTATCTCATTTGAAAGACTTTGGATTGTGGAGAGCTTTAAATAAATAGTGTTTTTCTCCCTACTAATTGGAAATCTAGTAACTTCTTTAATATTGATTCTATTTCCATCAATCTCTATGATATCTTTAAAGAGATACTTTGAAGAAGCTTTATTTAGAAGATTTTCTCTTGTTTTTGAAAGAACTCCATTTGTATTTACCACAAATATAAAATCTGTGTATCCCATTTCCTCATAAAGATAGAGTATAAGACCTGCCATAACATCCGTTTTTCCAGAGCCTGTTGCCATATTAAATAGAAGGTGGTTGTATAATTCATCTGCTCCATTTAACTCTTGAGAGTAATGAAAATATCTTATAGCTTCCTCTTGATAAGGTCTTAGAAGGTGTTTTAAATTTTTAATAATATAGTCTGGCACAACGTAGTGTTTTTTTACAACTTCACCATTTACATTTTCCCACGATATATCATCTTGCTTTCTTAGAAGCTTTAGGGTAGGGAGTTCTAGCTCTTTCATTTTTCCTTTTGCCTTAGCCATAGTCTATCCCTCCAAGTTTTCATAGAAATTTTTATTGAAGGCTATTTCCTCATCAGTTAGCCATTTACTAACTTCATTATCGCCAATTTCTGAATAATTAAAGTAAAGTTGGTTTTTATCTATTATCTTTATAAGTAGTTTTTGATTATCTTCAAAAGACATAGTCCAATCGATTTTTGATAAATCGGCTCTAAAATCTAGGTCTCCAACTTCTAACATGATGTTATAGACCTTTTTAAGGTCGTCTATAGTTTCAGCATTTAAGATATCCTTTATAAAGCCTGTATTTTTTTCAAATAGTTCAGCATAAACAAAGCTTCCACCGCCTTGCCAATTAACATCTTTGGAAATACCACCTTGTTCGCCTTCAATTACTTTTTGAAGTCTAGGTACTGATATTGTGTTTATATAGTCCATTTGTTCAATACCAATAAATCTTCTGTTTATTTTCATTGCAACTGCTTGAGTAGTAGCGGAACCCATAAAGAAATCAAGTACTAGATCATCTTTTTTGGTAAATAACTCTATAAAGAATTTTATGTATTCCTCAGGTTTTTTCCCGTTTCTAAATTCAAATATACCTTCATTATTAACAGTATTGTATTTGTTCATAAAATCAAGAAAATTAGAGTATTGTTTATATGTTACATCTGTACTTGTTGGCATTCCTTGATAATATAGACCGTTCTTATTACCGTTTTTAGGTAATTCAAATAATCTATATGGGACTTTGTCATCCCCCATGTGTGGAACTTTAAATATTGTACCTTCAGGATACGATCCTACTAATTTTTCTAAGTGGGCTACATAAAATCTACCACTAGAGTTTTTTTCTTTGATACTACCTCTGACACTAATAGTTTTTAAACCAGTTGTATGACCAATTGTCTTCGTAACTCTATAAGAAGATGGTAAATAGACTTCAACATTTTTCCCATTTAACTCCAGTATCTTATCATAACTGCCTAATTCAACATCATAGATGTAATCATCGACAGTTTTAGCTACTGATATCTTTGGCATTTTATAATTTGAGCTAGCACTATAAATTAAAGTATATTCAATAACATCATTGAATTCTTTATCCCCAGTAAGATTTCTATCAGGATGCCTAACTAATGTGTTAAATGTCATAACATGTTTACCATTAGCATTCTTAAATATTTCGTCTAGCATTACTTTTAAATATGCATACTGATGAAAACTTATTTGATAAGCTATTACACCGTCTTCATCTAATAATTCTTTAGCAATTTCTGTACGATTTTTTATAAAAGTTAACTATGTGGATCTATTAAAACTATCATTATAAGGAAAACTATCTGTGTCTGTATTGTAAGGAACATCTATATAAATTAGTTTTACTTTTTTAGCAAAACGTTCTTTAATAGAGTATAAACCTAACAAATTGTTGCCTTTTATAATTAAATTGTCATCTTTCCTAAATCCTGATACTGGTTTAATCCCTTCAGCACTATATTTTTTTATATTTTTAAATATCTTCTTATCAAAAAGAACGTCTATCTCGTCTTTTGCAATAATTTCATTTAAGAAGATTTCATTAGGAGCTAAGTCTTCTTTTTGTTTATCTTCCTTTGTCATTCCAGCTTTTAAGACTGTGTCTTTATATGGAAAATCAAGAACAACATCTTCACATTCATCTATAAACTTTCCACCAACTGTAAGACCTATCTTGTTAGCATAGTTTGTATAGCTATCTTGCCAAAATTTCTTATATTGGAACATATCTATCAAGTGATTCTTAGGTTCAGGTGGAGTTTGCTTATAAGGAATACCTTTTCCCCATCTGAACCTTAGAAGAACTTATCCAGGCGCGTAGCAGTGCTTATCCCCCACTTTGAAGAAGATGGGGGTGTTAGCAATGGTAGCGATCGGATAAACTCATTAAGTTTAAATATCTCTTTACCATTTACTGATATAACAAAGTTCCTATTTATAGTTTCATTGTTTAATAGACTTTGTATAAGTTTTTCGTCATAAGAGTTTAAATCTTCTATAACTTTGTGCCTTTTTAGTTTATCCCCATTAAAATACTTGTCTCCAAAGCTTTTGAGAATAGCCTTGACTTCAAGCATAAGTTTGCTTTCTACCACCATTTTTTATTCCTCCATATAGTTAAAAATAATAGTTTTATCGTGACTAATAAACAGAGTTCTTGGTTTCAGGTGGAGTTTTTTCTCCATCTGAAACTTAGAAATCGTTATCCAGGGGCGTAGCAGCCGTTATCCCCCACTTTATAAGAAGATGGGGGTATTACGGCTGGTAGCCATCGGATAAATTAGGTTTAATTAATTACACATTTAAAATTATATCACAGTAATTTTATAA
>DAIMMR010000199.1:0-7069 GCA_036720575.1 Clostridium sp. | reverse complement strand
CAAAATGAGATGATGATTGTAACAGGACAGCTTATGGCATATACATTAAATGCTGCACTGGGAAATATATTCGTGAATAATTCACACATATGGAGATATATGATAGTAATTGCATCAGTTCCTGCAGTTTTTCTATGGTTTGGAATGCTTGTAGTTCCTGAGACACCTAGATGGCTGGCTGCCAATGGAAAAGCCGCCAAAGCTCTTGAAGTTCTAAGAAAAATCAGAAATGAAGCGGAGGCAAAAATAGAAATAAAGGAAATCTCAAAGAGCATTGAAGCTGAAAAGCATTTGGACAAGGCTACTTTTAAAGATTTGCGGGTTCCATGGATAAGGCATCTTGTGCTTATCGGCATAGGAATAGCCATTACCCAGCAAATCCCTGGAATTAATATAATTATGTATTATGGGACTACAATTCTTGAACAATCTGGATTTGGGACTCAAGTGGCCCTAATTGCAAATATAGCAAACGGAGTAGTAGCTGTTGCAGCTGCATTTGTATTCATAAAATTCCTCGCAAACAGGTTTGATAGAAGACAGCTGCTTCTAACGGGGCTTATAGGGACTACACTTTCAATGTTAGCAATGTCTGTTGTAACTTCAAAATTACAGGGTTCAGGCCTTCTGCCATTTGCCGTACTTGGCTTGACCGTAGTATTCCTGGCTTTCTTTCAGGGGTGTGTTGGCCCGGTATGCTGGCTTCTTTTATCAGAAATATTCCCACTTAGGCTTAGGGGAATCGGAATGGGTATTTCAGTATTCTTCCTATGGATGGCAAATTTCTTTATAGGGCTTATATTCCCTGTGATGCTTAAGTCGGTTGGATTGTCCTACTCATTTATTTCATTTGCAGTACTTGGGGCCCTGGGGATAGCTTTCATATATAAATATGCACCGGAAACACGAAATGTATCACTTGAAAAAATAGAGAAGCATTTTAAAAACTACAGGATAAAAACTGTAAAATAAAAACGTGGAAAACAGGGGACAGTTAACAACTTTTGAAAAGTTGTTAACTGTCCCCTTAACTTACCTAACTTATTGGTCTTAATCAAATATGGACACAAATTTTATGGAATATATATCTGCAAGTTCACGGGTATTTGTCTCTTCATTTCTGATTATGATATAACTTATTCCTACATTTGTAAGTATTCCCGTACGGTCTTGAAGGGTTCCCGTACCAAGGAGAAAAGTTACTCTAACCCTTTTGCCTATCTGGGTTCTCAAATATCCCTGGGTGTAGTTTATATCCTGTTCTACAGGAGATCCTGGAGCCATCTCGAAAGGTGGGGGACCGGTAGGCCCGGTTGCAGCAGGTCCAGTTGCACCTGTTTGCTGTCTTGTAAGTCCTTTATCTATATTTATATCTATATTATCCTTGCTTTCTGAAATATCCTCCGGATTTTCATCTTGTTGTGTGTTGTCCGAATTTTTGCTTTCATTAATATTATTCTCTTCAGTATCTTCATTTTCAAAGTTGTCGCTTTCATAATCCGCCTGGTCTGAATCTTCCTCCATACGGGTTATTGGGCTTTCTATATTGCCTATGGAATATCCCGGAATTGTAGGGATGCCTCTTGGCATCATAGGCATTGGTGCAAAATAATCAGGGTAACTTGAAATCATAAATTGATTACCTCCATTTAATTGTTGTTAAGTTTGTGCATATAGTTCTGTAGGATTGTAAAAGCAGTGCTGCGGTATAGTTACTTGAAACCTGCCAACTCCACTGGAAGGAAAAAAACTTGGACAAGGAGCATATGGATTGAAATACCACAGTGAATAACCTATGGTAAACAGCCTGTTCCCTGCAAGGGCCCAATCCGCAATATCATAATGTATCTGTTCAGGTCGGGCATTCCATATATTTTGTTGATTTGGTACTCCCCTTATCTCAGTACGCATACAGTCGAACTGCCCCTCCTGGTAGAGTACATTTCGTATACTTCCCTGGCCTATTCTCTGGTACTCTCCATAGGGAACCCTGACCCTATTCATAATAACAGTAGCAACGGCTTTCATTCCATTTTCACCTTCACCGCCGGCTTCACATTGTATAATTCTTGCCAGCAGTTCTCTATCGGAAAAAGCCATACAATTTTCACCTCGTAAAATCTTTCTACACTAATCAGTTTATTTATAAGTTAGCAAAAAGTTACAACAAAAATTGTGTAAATTTAGATAGGAAAATAAATTTTGTTGTTATATAATAGTAATTAAGAAATTTAAAGGAGGATTATATAAAGTAATGGTTAACATCAAAAAAATACTAGCTTTTTCATCTTTGGCACTTGTAATGACCCTAAGCCTTGGAGGGATAACTGCCAAAGCAAGTGATACAAATTTCAATGTTTCAAGAGTAGCCGGGGCAGATAGGATAGCCACTGCGGACAACCTTGCGGAGAAACAGTTTGCAAGCAGCAAAACGGACAATGTAGTACTTGTAAATGGCTATGGTTATGCGGATGCGGTAAGTGCCACACCACTTGCAAAGCTTCTCAAGGCACCTATACTCTTGACATCAGGAGGCAGCAGCCTTGAAAGTGAAGTATCAAAGACTATTTCCGATATTGGGGCAAAAAATGTATACATAGTAGGTGGGACAGGAGTTGTGTCAAGCTCTATTGAGACAAGCCTTGATTCAAATTATACTGTAGAGCGTATACAGGGTACTGAAGATACTACCAGAATGGGAACAAATGCAGCTGTCGCAGAGAAGGTTATCTCAATGGGCGGCCAGAAAACTGGAATGCTTGTAAATGGAAAAGACGGCTATGCGGATGCACTTTCAGTTGCAGCTGTTGCAGCACAAAAGGGATATCCTGTATTACTTGCAAGCAGCACAGGTGTAAGTGATGTAGTTAAAGATGTAGTTAGTGAAAATTCATTGACAGTAAAGGCAGTCGGAGGAGACGCAGTTCTTCCGCAGTCCGTTGTAAGTTCTGTAAATGGAAACAAGGTAACGGGAAATACGGCAAACCGTTATGCTACAAACCTTGCAGTACTTGACTATTTCAACAATAATGGCGGAATTGATTTCAGCACAATATACCTGGCAATGGGCGGAGTTACAAATACTCAATTTGCAGATGCACTTGTAGCATCAGCAGCTGCAGCAAACAACGGATCACCTCTTGTACTTACATCACAGGCAGCAGATTCTTATTCTGTAAATGCAAGAAACTATATAATAAACAAGAATGGTGGAGCAAATATTATAATAGTCGGAGGGACAGGTGTAGTTACTCCTTCGGTAGAAAGTTTATACGACCCATTTTCAATAATAGATATAGAATAAAATAAAAAATATTTAAAAAGAAGGATTACCCAGTTTATTATAGAATAATATAAACTGGGTAAAATTTTATTATAATCCTGAATTGGTAGACATATCCTCTAGAAATCATATACACACTATGATATAATAGGAAAAGAATTTAGATTAATTATACAATTCATATATATTATATGAAAAACATATAATATTATATAAAATTACACTAAAATAGTAGAATGTGCAGAATATATGTGATATAATGTTATTTGCTTTTAGAATCACATTTATTGCATGAAGAACGTTTTACTCTAACAATCAGTATATATTTAAAAATATATATATATTTATCTTTAAATTTAAAGAATTTTAATTAAAATTCACTTAATCGAGGAGGTTTTTTACAACATGAATAAAAAGGGTACAAAAGCACTTGCAAGTGCTACACTTATGTCATTGGTTTTGACTACAGCATTAGCAACTGGTAACGTTAAGGCTGCAGCAAACGGACAGGCTACAAGAGTAGGTGGAACAGACAGATATGAAACAGCAGCAAAAGTTGCTACAGCAAACTTTACAACTAGTGAGAATGTTGTATTGGTTTCAGGAGAAGGTTATGCAGATTCAGTAAGTGCATCTGTATTGGCTAAGAAATTAGATGCCCCAATAGTACTTACAGGTTCAAAAACACTTGATGCAAATGCAAAGTCAGCAATTGAAACTTTGAAAGCAAAGAATGTATACATTATTGGTGGAACTGGATCAATATCAGCTTCAATTGAAACTGGATTAAAATCAGATTACACTGTAACTAGACTTGGTGGACAAGACAGATATGCAACTAACTTAGCTATAGCTAATAAATTAGTTGATTTGGGAGTAAGTAAATCAAATATAATTGCAGTAGCAGGAACTGGATTTGCAGATGCACTATCTGTAGCACCAGTAGCAGCAGCTGACAATGAAATATTATTACTTACAAACAATAACGCTGATACAATGAAGAATACAGCTGAATTTGCCAAGAATTCAAATGTTACAGTAGTAGGAACTACTAATGTAGTAAGCGATTCAATATACAATCAGTTGAAAGCTGACAAGAGAATCAATGGTGGAGACACTAGATTTGAAACTAACATAAATGTATTAAATGCATTTGACAAAGACTTAAAAGCAGACAAGCTTTATGTTGCAAGTGCTACACAAGCTAATCCTGACAACTTATATGCAGATGCATTGGTTGCTTCAGCAATAGCTGGAAAATATGCTGCACCATTGGTATTAGTTGATAAAGATGGTTCAACTGGAACTGACAATGCTGTAAAGTACATCGGAACTAAGGCTACAAAAGCTACTGATTTACAGGTAGTTGGTGGAACTGGAGTAGTTTCTGACAAAACAGTTCAAGCTATAGAGGATGCCGTTAATCCAGATAAGCCATTTACTGGAACAGTTAATTCAGTTGAAACTGTTGAAGATCAGTATGTAAATTCAAAAGCTAATGATGAAACTTTGGAATTTACTGTAAATGGTGGAGAAGAAGCATCAGTTTCAGATTTAGTTAGTGCTGGATACAATGTTAAGTTTACTGCAACTGCGGATGTATTTGATAATTCTGATGCAACAACTAGTAAAGATGGATCATTAAGTAAGGATAATTTGAAGACATTCCTTGGTTCTGACAATGATAAAACTTTTAAATATCAGGTTCAGATAACAAAGGATGATCAAATTATAGCTACTAGTGGTTATGAAACAGTAACTGTTATTAATGGAGATCAGACAGCAAATTCACTTAGTGATATAACAATTAAAAAAGGAACTACAGCAGATGATGCTACAAGCAAAATAACAAGTGGTAAATTTGTTAAAGGTGATCATGCAGTAGTTACTAAAGTAAAAGGAAATATTGATGGAGCTTCGGATGTAACAGTTACAAATACTAAATTTTATTCATCAAATCCATTTGTAGCTTCAGTTGATGAAACTACAGGTGAGATTATTGCAAATAATGCAGGCACTTTTACTTTAACTGTTAAATCAGGAAGTACAAGTAAGGACTATAGTTATACTGTAACTAACGATACTAGTAGAACTTTGACTACTGTATCAGCTGATAAATCTTCGGTAAAAATAGGAAAATCAGCGACTACATCATTCTATCTAACTGCTAAAGATCAATTAGGTGATCCTATAGTTGCTGAACCTACATCTACAGGTACTTCAACATCTGATGATAATGGAATTCAAGTTAACAATGTTAAAGATGGAGATGATACAATAGCTAATGTTACAGCTACACTTCCATCAAGTACTGATGATCAGAATGACGGTAAAGTCTTATTAACTATTACTGGTAATTCAATAGCTGGAAATGGAAATCTTAAAATTTACAATAAAAATGGATTAATTTCAACTATATCTGTTACAACTACAGGAGATACTTCTACTAATAATATAAAGATTGAAGCAGCAACAAATGATGATAAATCTAAGAATTTAACTTTGGATTTAGATCCTAAGGCTGCAGATAATAATGATGATGCTTATGTTAAACTTAATGTAAATAAATATAGTTCTAATGGAACTTATGTAGGAAAATATACATCAGGAGATCTTGGCAACTTAGTAGTTACTGTTACAGATAATTCAAACAAGCAAATACTTGGTGGAAGCTCACCTGCTACTGTAGTACCTGATTCTAATGGTGATATATTAATTAAATTACCATCAAGTGATGAAACAACTTCTGGTACTGATTTGACTTTACCTGTTAATACTAATAATGGAAGTGTTCATACTGGAACTTTAACAGTTACTGCAACAGATGGTGACAATGCAGCAACTACTACTTTAACAGTTAAAGACTCAACACCTTCAATTTCAAGTGCTAGCTTGACAAGTGGTGTAGAGATAGATAGTGGAAGTGCATTATCAATAAAGGATGTATTAAAGGCTTCTAATATAAGTGCGAGTGTTTCAGAAGGTGATGGAAAAGTTAGAATAGCTCAAGATGGTACTATATTCGTTAAGAGTGATGCTAATAAGAATAACGATAGTAGTATTAAAGATATAAATGATAGTACTATAGGTTATGATGCTAAGTATGATATTACTTTAGGTAGAATTGTAGTTACAAATAAGAATGGTACTTCAGGTGATTATGCTATTAATAATGGAAGCACTGGAACTATAACAGCTAATACTTCAACTAGTGGAGATAAATATATAACAGTTGGTGTACAGAGAGTACATGATGATACTCCATTTACTACAACTAATGTAAAAGTAAACTAGTATTGCTGTAAGATAAAAAGAAGGCAGTTTAAACTGTCTTCTTTTTATTCTCGAAATTTATATTGATTTATAGAATTACTTTCAATAAATAATAAAAATGAGGATAAATTTGTGTAAAAACCAAATCTATCCTCATTATTTTTGTACAACTAATTGGTATATTTGCTTGGTAGAGAAAAATATGAGAGAGATGAAGAAAGTAACTATAAAAACTACAGAAATGGATACTCAAAGAAGAATATTAAAAGTAGTGTTGGTGATGTAAAGCTTGGTATAGCAAGGGATAGAAATTCAGATTTTGAACCTAAAGTTGTTAAAAAATGTGAAACTGTTTGTAATGAATTAGATAAAAAAATTATAGGACTATATGCAAGAGGAATGTCTACAAGAGATATTCAATCAGAACTTGGATCTAAGTCAATAAAGTAGACACAAAATATCGAATATTTAGGGAATGGGTATAGATTTGTGTAAAAACCAAATCTATACCCA
>DAIMMR010000198.1:0-7085 GCA_036720575.1 Clostridium sp. | reverse complement strand
AAGTGTTTTAAATACTTGGGTTGAAGAAATAAGTAAATAAATAATTAGTTTTATCTGAAAGGAGAATAAAAATGAAATGTATTAGATGTAATTGCGAAAAATTTGAAATTATTTCAGATGTTTTATTGAGAGAAATATATATAATAAATAAAAATGGAAGCGTATCATGCTACCCTAAAAGTAAAACTATTATAAACACAGATATGGCGGACGAAGATAATGTAATAAGATGTACTAACTGTGGAATAGAGTATGTTTTATTATATAGTAGAGAATACTTGCTTAATAATATAAATTTCAATAAAATAATTTTAACAGAAGATATGTTAACAGAAATACAGCTACAATAATAAAAAGGAAATTTTAACTGAAACAAAAAAAATAAAAATATTAAAATAAAAAGGAGAATGAAAATGCCGAATCATATTACAAACAAATTAACAATAATAGGAAATGAAAATGAAATTAAAGAAGTATTAGAATTTATAAAAATTGATAATGAAAAAATAGGAACAATTGATTTTAATAAAATTACTCCTATGCCTAAATGGATTTTTAGTGGTAATTTAGGAAGAGAAGAAGAACAAAAATATGGAAAACAGAATTGTTGGTATGAATGGTGTTGTAAAAATTGGGGAACAAAATGGAATGCATACGACCAAGAATTTAACAAAGAAACAAATACATTATATTTTGACACAGCATGGAGTGGTGTTCCTGAATTAATATCGAAGCTTGCATGGATATTTCCAAATATAAAAATAGATTATTCGTGGGCAGATGAAGATTTAGGATGTAATGTTGGGAAATACACATTTAAAGATACAGAAGTATGGTGTGAAGAAATTGAAAGTGGAAGTAAAGAAGCTTATGAGTTAGCATTTGATATAAAAGGAATTGAACCAAAAGAATATGGATATATATTTGACGAAGAAGAAAATACTTATGTGTATGATGAGTATGAGATATAAAACGGTCATTTTAATAATTGTAAGGAAGGAAATAGACATGAGTAATGCAGAGCATTTAATAGAAAATGCAATAGTATGTTTAAGAGACGAAAAAGGATTTAAAGAATTTGCTGAAAGTAAAGTAAACATAGATATGGTTAAAATTGCATTTGAAGGGTGTAACACAGAAAAAGCATTATGGCAGATATGGGAAATGGCAGGAGAAGTTTGTTATTCGTGGTTTTATGATAAGACATTTAAACAACAAAAATTTAACAAAAATTAGCAAATAAAAACAGCATTTTATCGCCTGAAATATAAAAATAAACATTGAAATTCCAATAGTTACAGGAGGTGAAAAATGAAAATAAGCAGATTATTTTGGAAATGGTTGTATAAATTTGAAAATCAACAAATTAAATTAAAAAAATACATTGACAGGCTAATATAAAAATAGTATAATATGGAAAGGAGTTATATTATGGAAAATAAACTATCTAATCCAATGGAATTCTTTGATATCATCGATGATGAAATGAAATTTAGTTTACGATATCAGGGAATATTATGCGATATTGCATGTGGTATTATTAATTACAGATTATCTAATAACATAACACGAAAAGAATTTGCAGATAAAATAAAAATACCAAAACGTAAACTGGTAAGAATTGAAAATGCAGAATGTGATATTAAATTAAATTTATTATTTAAGATTTTAAATGAAATTAATATGGAAATAAAAATATATTAAATGGAGAACGATATGAATAAATTAATATTTAAATTAGCAGAAAAATTAAGTTACGAATTAGATAAAATGGCAATGTACATAGTAAAAGATGGTGCTGAATACGAGAACCATAAAACGATATTTAACGCATTAGATAAAGCATCAACATGGATTTATAACGCTGGATATAATAAATGTGTTTTAAAGGCTCATAAATAAAAATAAGGAGGTTATTAGGCAACATGAGTATGGTAATGGTACAGCCAAAAACACAAACAATGAATCAAAATATAAAAATGATATTTAATTATTTAGACAAACAATATCCTTGTAGTTTTGATACTGAAGAAATCGAACAGGATATAGAAATGGGGTATACTGATTTATCAAAGGAACTATATAATGCATATTCTGCATTAATCACAATGAAAGAGTATAATAAAAATAATTCTAAGAAGGTGTCTGAAATTAATAAGTATTTAAGTTTACTTATGAAAGAAAATAAATGTTAAATAAACTTAATAAATTATATTAAAATGATAAGAATATTTGGAGGATGAGATGGGTATAATAGTAATAAATACAAAGGATAGTAGTTAAAAATTAAAAAGGAGGAGTTTATGTGTTAAATGAAATTAAAAATAGTTTTAAAAAGGGAGATGTAATTTTAGTTGATTATGGAAAAAGGGAAGGATCAGAACAGTGGGGGCAACGACCGAGTTTGGTAATATCAAATAATAAAAATAATCTGTACTCACCAACAATAGTGGTTGTGCCACTTACAAGTTCAAAGTTTAAAAAAAGATTACCTACCCATGTTGAATTAAATGCTTTAAATTCGGATGTGAAAATGGATAGTGTAATCTTATGCGAACAACCTCGAAGCATTGATAAGCAATACATACTACAAGATAAACCATTGTTTACTCTTAGTGATGAATTGTTATATCAAGTGGATAGAGCATTAATGATTCAATTAGGAATAATGATAGAAAAAAGCACTCTAAAAGCAAATGTGATGGCTTTTGCAATATAAATTAAATTAAAGGGGACGCAACATGAAGAAAAATATAACAATAATAGGATTGACAGTAGCGATGCTGTTACTAGGAATACAAACAAAAGGACTTAGTGACAGCATCCAATTGAAAGATGAAAATATAAAAATAATTGAAAGTAAGAATGATGATTTATACGAAAAACTGAAAAATGCTAACCAACAAGTTAGAGAATATAAAAATAAAATAGATAAACTTGAACAAGAAAACATAGAATTGAGTAAATATAAATTTTACGATATACCATTAACTTATGAACAACAGAAATTTGTAGCTGATTTATCTGAAGAATTTGGACTTAGTTTTGAACTTATAATTTCAATGATGAAAATTGAAAGCAATTATCAAACAGATTTAATAAGCGAAACTTTAGATTATGGAATTATGCAATTAAATTCTAAAAATCATGAATTCTTTGCAAAATTATCAGGATTAGAAATATATGATGTTATGGATTTTTATGATAATGTTACTATGGGAGTAAATTATTTAGCATATTTGAGAGATTACTGGATTGGTCGTGGCATTACAAGTGAAGAAGAATTGTATTTTTATATTATCAATAGTTATAATCAAGGTTGTTTGGGATATACAATATATAAAGAAAGAACAGGATTATTAACAAGAACATATGATCAAAAAATAACAGCATATAAATCAAAATTAGAACAGTCATTAAATACATAGATTATATTAAATAATACATAGGGGTGTTGAGTATGGAAGAAGTAAAAATGAAGAAATGTAGTAGATGTAAGGAAATAAAGACGATAAAATGTTTTAATAAAGATAATAAAAGAAAAGATGGATTACAATGTAATTGTAAAGCTTGTGCGTTTGAATTAAAGAAACGTATAAATGATATAAAACGAGCAGGTAATATGCCAGAAGAAGAAAAAATAGATTTTTTAAAAGAACAAGAATTTGTTATAAATAAGAGAAGAAAATTTATAGATTTAGATAGTAATTGTAAAGAAAATTATAAAATTTGTTCTGTATGTTTAGAAGAAAAACCTTCTACAATTGAGTTTTTTAATAAAGATATTAGTAAATGGAATGGGTTATATAGTATATGTAAAGAATGTACGAGTAAAAAGAATAAAGAAAGAAATAGTATAAAAAAAGAACAAAATAATAAAAATATTTATATATATACCGTTTATGCACACATAAATAAAATAAATGGGAAAACATACATAGGCACAACAAAAAGAGATGTTAGAGATAGATGGCGTAAAGGTAAGAGGTATGAGCCAAACAAAGAATTTTACAATGATATTATAAAATATGGTTGGGATGAAGGCTTTTATCATGAAATAATTGCGGGTAATTTAACCGAGAAGGAAGGGTATAATTTTGAGAAATTACTTATTGAAAAATTAGATACCATTAATAATGGATATAATCAAGTAGAAGGTGGCAAAAACGCAAAACCGACCGATGAAGTTAGATTAAAGTTGTCAAAAACAAAAAGAAAAAATAGTAAAAGTATTAAAAAAGATAAGAATCATAATGTTTATAGACGAAATTCAAAAAGAGTAATATGTGATGGAAAAACTTATTCAAGTATTAGTGAGTTTTCTACCTATTATAATCTTCATAGTGTGACTGTAGGAAATTGGCTTAATGATAAATTTACAATGCCACAAAAATATATAGATTTAGGTTTAAAGTTTATAGAAGAAGATAAAGAAAAAATCATTGGTGTAAAAGTTACATGTGCAGGAATAATTTATGATAGTGTAAAAAAATGTAGTGATGCTTATAACATTAAAGCTCCAACTATGAGAGCATGGTTAAGAGGACAAAATAATATGCCTCAAAAATTTAAAGATATAGGCTTACAATATTACACTGAAGAAGATAATAAAAATAAAGAAATAGCATAAAATTATATTAAAAATAATTGACAAAATGAATAATTGATGATAGTATACATATAATAGTAATATAAGAATAAATAAAATAGGAGGTATAAAAATGACTGATATAGAAATTAGTAATCAAAAATTAATATATGATTTTGCAGATACTAAAAATTCAGACAATACCAAAGGAAGTTACAAGTCAGATTTAAGAATGTTTGCAGAGTTTATAAAAAAGGATTTATTAGAAGTTGACATCTTTGATGTTACGAATTATTTTAAAGCAATAGAAAAAAATAAATCAAACGCAACCCTTAGACGGTACATCACGAGTTTGAAAGATTTTTACACATTGTACAGTTTAAGTGAGGATTATAAAAAGGTTAATCCTACAATCCGACTGAATAAAAATAAATATCCAGTGAGTAATGAAAGTGAAAGTAATCCATTAACAATTGACGAGACTAGAAAAATAGTAAAGCATATAAAGAAAGAAATTAAAAATGCAAAAAGCAGATTTCAACAAATGTTAGCAATAAGAAATTTAACAATGTTTGTTATTCTAATAAACACAGGCATGAGAATTAGCGAATTGCTATATTTAGATTTTACAGAATTAGATGTTGAGAATTGGGAAATACATCTTACTGCTGAAAAAACAAAAGGTAAAAAAGATAGAGATATTGATTTATTGGACAATGATATAGCTTACTTAAAATCTTATTTAGAGATTAGAGAAGAATTTTTTAAAGGTAATAAATGTACTTATAAATATAAAAATGAAGAACGAGACTTAGTATTCGGGTCACATAATGCTAAATTATTAACACCTAATCAAATGAATACCATATGGAAAAGATACGGAGAAGCTGTTGGGATTGAGGGATTGCATAATCATATAACACGTAACAGTTTTATTACTAACACATACGAAGCTACTGGGGGAAACATTGTGCAAACACAAAATATGGTATCACATTCATCTATTAACACAACAAGACGTTATATTAAAATAGAAACAAAAAAGATAAAAGACATTAAATTGAAAACAGCAAATCTATAATCGACATAATTCGACAACATAAATATAAAAATAAAATAAAAAACATTAAAAATTCTTGACAATCTCTTCAGATACATATGTTATATAAAATAACTATAATAGATTATTATGCATATAATATATGAATAAAATAAAAGGAGAGATTATTTATGAAAAAAGAGAGATCAGAAATTGAAGAGAAAATTATTGACATACTGACAATGCTAAATAAAAATGGACAGGTGAGGGAATTAATTAAAAGTGATTTATTAGGCGAATATATGAATAGATTTGTATTGACTAAGATTTTGACTATGAACTTACCATTAAATAATATATCAATATCAGAACTATTTCATGTATCACGCCTAATCAATACTTTACAACCACGAATTAAATTAGAGGAATATTTTACAGACGATGAAATGACACAAGCTATAGAAAGTAAAAATAATATAAAAGTAGACGATGATCCTTTGATAGAATTAAAAAATGTACTTCATTCTAAAAATAACAATGAAGATACTTGGGTTACAATTGTAACCTATAGACAGATATACGAGTGGATGAAATCAGGTAAATTAATTTACAATATGGAAACTCAACGTCAGGGTAGATTAAAAAAAGTTAAAAATGAAATGATTGTAATTCCGTATATAAATGAGCAATCGGTTAAAGATATTGAAGAAGCAATGTTGAAAAATGAATTTTATTCTAATCTAATCTCATTTAATATTGCCCCAGACCATAATTATAAATTAGAATATAGCGAAGTAGAAAAAACTCTAACAATCGATACAGATATATTCGATAACATTGCTATCACAGATGGATATCATAGGTGTTCAGGAGTTGTAAGAGCATTGGAAGTTAACCCGAATCTTGAAGGTGAATTATATTTAAAAATAACCAATATGAGTATAGAAAAAGCACAGAAATTCATTAGACAGGAATCTAAAACTAATGTACAAGACAGGGATGCATTGGAAAAATACAATCCATCTAATAAAATAACAATGTTTATAAAGTATATTAATGAAATGGGGAATGAAAGCAACAATATATTATATAGAAAAATTGATATGGGTGTTAATACCCCTAACATATGGATATTGTTCGAAGTATTTAAAGAGGGATTAATGCTGAGTGGATTTTTAGATAATATTAATGACACTGATTCTGAAATTGAATTATCTAAAATGGAAAACTTTATTGTAAAATTCTTTGATAAATTCTATAAACTTGCAAAAGAGAATAGGATTGAAATTGAAAAAAGCAATTATGATGATGAGGATGATAAAGAATATTTGAGTGATCCAACATTCATTATGGGGTTGCTTATAACCTGTTATCAATATTATGGTAAAAATGAAATTAATGCAGAAGCAATGGATAAGTTTTTAAAGAAATTTAAGAATACTACTGTTAACTACACTT
>DAIMMR010000197.1:845-7090 GCA_036720575.1 Clostridium sp. | reverse complement strand
AAATACACTCGTAAAACTTCCTTTCCCACTTGTTATAATAAAAATCACCGGTGATGTACTCTGGTATAATCAAAACTTTTCCTCTATACTAGAAGGAAAAGACATATTAGGTCAAAATATTAAGAATGTGGTAAGAGATTTTAATGTTAAGCAGGTGGCAAATGGAAAGGAAACTATATTTAGATATATAAAGATTAAGGACAAATATTATGATATATATACTAATATAGTTGATACTTCAGAAAACTCTAAAGATAAAATTATACTCTTATATTTCTATGACGTAACAAAACCCTTTAAAATTATGAATTCAGTAAATGCAAACAAAGATGCAGTAATGTTAATGGAAGTGGACAATTTTGATGATGTAGTAAAGCCTATGGAAGAAGACGATAGACCACTTATAATAGCCGAAATAGAGAGAACTATAAATAGTTATGCTCAAAATTTAAATGCTATGATAAGAAAGTATGAATCAAATAAATATGTATTTTGCATACAAAATAAGTACATAGAAAAAGAAATGGAAAAGAAATTTGAAATACTTGATACTATTAGAGAAATAAATATGGGAAATAAACTTGCAGTAACTTTAAGTATTGGAATTGGCAGGGGTGGTGATACTCCCTTAGAGAATGAAAAATATGCAGTATCAGCTAAAGAATTGGCATTAGGACGTGGAGGAGACCAGGCAGTTGTAAAAAATGGAGATAAACTTTTGTTTTATGGAGGAAAAACTAAGGAAATTGAAAAAAGAACAAAAGTAAGGGCTAGGGTAATAGCTCAGGCTCTTGTAGATATAATAAAGGATAGTAGAAATGTGTTTATAATTGGACACGTGAAACCAGATATAGATTGTTTAGGATCTGCTGTTGGAATTCGCAGTGTAGTCAGTTTAATGAATAAAGAATGCTTTATCATATTAGATGATAGTAATGAAAGCATAAAAATTATATTGGATAAGATAAGAGAAGAGAAGGAATACGATAATGTTTTTATACACAGCAAAAATTGTGAAGATAAGATAGATGAAAATAGCCTTCTTATAATTGTAGATGTACATAGTGAAGGACATGTACAAAATATGCAATTAGTTAAGAAGTTTGATAGAATAGTTATAATAGATCATCATAGAAGAACTACAGATCTCATTAAAAATTCTCTTTTAAGTTATATTGAACCGTATGCTTCATCTACCTCTGAGTTGGTTACTGAAATGCTGCCTTATATGGTAGAAAAACCAAATATAAAGCCAATAGAGGCAGAAGCACTTCTTGCAGGCATATGTGTGGATACAAAGAATTTTTATTTTAAAACTGGTGTAAGAACTTTTGAGGCCGCTGCATTTTTAAGAAGATTGGGAGCAGATACCATAGATATAAAAAAGCTTTTTTCCTATGATTTTGAAACTTATTTAAAGAGAGCTGAAATTATAAAGTCGGCAAAGATAAATAATGGTATTGCTATAGCAGTATGTCCTCCAGAAATGGCAAATTTATTATTAGTTGCCCAAGCAGCAGATGAGCTACTAAATATTACAGGTATTCAAGCATCCTTTGTTTTTGCTAAAATAAAAGATGAAGTATTTATTAGTGCTAGATCCTTAGGGGATATAAATGTTCAAATTATACTTGAAAGCCTAGGAGGGGGAGGGCATATGACTATGGCAGGAGCCAAATTAGAATCTGTAACCATAGATGAGGCTATAGAAAAATTAGATGAGGCTATAAATGAATATACTGAGGAGAGTGAAGAATAGATGAAAGTTATATTATTAAAGGACGTAAAAACTTTAGGGAAAAAGGGGCAAGTAATAAATGCTTCAGACGGATATGCTAGAAATTATTTAATACCAAGGGGAGTTGCAGAAGAAGCAAATCAGTCAAATCTCCATATATTGAATAACAAAAAGGAAGCAGAGAGAAAAGAAAAACTTGCTGAAATAGAAGCAGCACAAAAACTTGCTGCTATCTTAAAGGGAAAAGAGATAAAACTAACTGTAAAATCAGGAGAAAATGGAAGGTTGTTTGGATCAATAACGGGAAAAGATATTTCAGATGAATTAAACAAAAAATTTCATATAAATGTGGATAAAAAGAAAATAGCAGTTAATAACATAAGACAACTTGGTACCTATGATGTAGAAGTTAAATTGTATCCTGAGATATCCACTAAAATAAAAGTAGTTATTGCAGAGAAATAAGGAGGAAAATTTGTGAAATTACAATTTGTTGATGGATTAAATAGGGAATTAAATGATTCTATTCCAATAAATACTCAAGTAAAAGTTTTATATGATCTTTTGAAAAAAATAATGGATAAGGGTACTGTGAACTCTAGAGTAGTAAGGTATAATTTAAAAGGTTATATTAATAGTGAGAATTTATTTGAAAGAATATATGCTCTAAATAAAATAGTTAGTGATGGAAAAGGATTAACTGAGATACCAGATGAATCAAATGTATATGATGCACTAGAAAATACTAATAATTGGATAGCAGAAACATTAGCAGAAAGATATGTAAGAACTAAGATTGAAAAGGAAGTAGAGAAAAAACTTACAGAACATCAGGATAAATATATGGATGATGTTAGACTTAGTATTATAAAAAAACGAAGAGGACCTGAAAACGCAAAAACTTTGAAAAAGTATGCTCAACTTGAGGTACTAGATTCTAAGGGGCTTAGCAAAAACATTCAAAAACTTTTAAGACCAGAAACTTTTGATGAAATAATTGGTCAAGAAAGAGCTATAAAGTCTATACTGTCTAAAATAGCATCACCCTATCCGCAGCATATAATTTTATATGGACCACCAGGAGTAGGTAAAACTACAGCAGCTAGGATTGCTTTAGAAGAAGCGAAAAAGTTAAAATTTACACCTTTTAGAAAAGATGCCAAGTTTGTAGAGGTAGATGGAAGTACTTTAAGGTGGGATCCTAGGGAAATTACAAATCCACTTCTTGGATCTGTACATGACCCAATATACCAAGGAACTAAAAGAGACTTAGCAGAAGTAGGGGTACCAGAACCGAAACTTGGACTTGTTACAGAAGCTCATGGTGGAGTGCTTTTCATTGATGAAATAGGAGAATTGGATGAAATGCTCCAGAATAAGTTGCTAAAAGTGTTGGAAGATAAAAGAGTTGAATTTTCATCTTCATATTATGATCCAGATGATGAGAATATGCCTAAATATATAAAGTATTTATTTGAAAAGGGAGCTCCTGCAGACTTTTTACTTATAGGAGCTACTACTAGAGAGCCAAGTGAAATAAATCCTGCCCTTAGATCAAGATGTACTGAGGTTTATTTTGAGCCGCTTTCTGTGAAGGATATACAGAAAATAGTGGAAGATGCTGCTAAAAAACTTAATATTGAAATTGAGAGTGGAGTTTCTGAACTTATAAGTAAATATACAATTGAAGGCAGAAAAGCTATTAATATATTATCAGATGTCTATGGATATGTCCTTTATAATAATGGAATAAGTGATTTAAATGATAAAGTTAAAATTTCAGTAGAGGATTTAAAGAAAGTTATATCTATAAGTAGATTTGTACCTTTTGAAGAAGCACCTTCAAATTCTACCTATGAAATTGGTCATATTTATGGACTAGGGGTAAGTGGATATATAGGCTCTACTATAGAAATAGAAGCCGTTACATTTGAAGCTAAAGAAAAGGGCAAGGGAATTGTAAGATTTAATGATACAGCAGGAAGTATGGCAAAAGATTCTGTATTTAATGCTGCTTCAGTTATAAGAAAGATAACAGATAAAAATATGTGTGATTATGATATCCATGTAAATGTAATAGGGGGAGGAAGGATTGATGGTCCTTCAGCAGGAGCTGCTATTACAGTGTGTATTATAAGCGCCCTTTTACAAAAGCCTTTAAGACAAGATGTAGCTGTAACAGGAGAAATATCTTTAAGAGGAAAGATAAAACCTGTAGGTGGAATATTTGAAAAAGCTTATGGTGCCAGGAGAAAGGGAATAAAGACAATGGTATTACCTGTAGAAAATTTGAAAGAAGTACCTGCTGATATTAAGGATATAGAAGTTAAGGCTGTATCAAATATAGAGGAACTTATGGAATTGATCTTCTAATTCTAAATAAGCAGAGTGTTAATTTGAAACATTGCTATTTCACCTGTAGATCAATTAAACAAAGGGTAACATTTAATTCTAGGGAGTGAGGCATCTGTATGGATACATCTATTAGAAGCATACCTCATAATATAGAGGCTGAACAAGGTGTAATTGGATCTATGCTTATTGATAAAACTTCAATAGTTGAAGTTATGGAAGTTTTAAACACCGAGGATTTTTATAAGGATTCACATAAGGTTATTTTTGATTCAATACTTGATTTATATAAAAAAGATACAGCTGTAGACATAATAACTTTGACTGAAAACTTAAAATCCAGATCAAAACTTGAAGCAGCAGGTGGCATAACTTATATAAGTGAGCTAAGCGGATCAATAGTGTCTACTGCTAATTTAAAATCCTATATAAAAATTGTAAAAGATAAATCTGTCCTGAGAAAACTTATCAGGGCTTCTACCAAGATAATAGAAGAAAGTTATAAAAATCAAGATGATGTTGCAGGAACCATTGATATGGCTGAAAAATCTATATTTGATTTGTCAAGTAATAGAAAAGTTTCTGATTTTGAACCTATGAATGTTGTACTTGAAAGAGGATTTACTGAAATAGAGAGGTTATTTAATAATAAAGGTGAAACTACAGGAATAGCCTCTGGATTTAGAGAGTTAGATGCTAAGACGTCGGGTTTTCAAAAAGGAGATATGGTACTTGTGGCAGCTAGACCTTCTATGGGTAAAACAACCTTTGCCTTAAATATAGCGGAATATGCGGCTTTAAGGGAAGGTAAAAAAATAGCTATGTTTTCTCTTGAAATGTCAAAAGAACAATTAGCTTATAAGCTTTTATGTTCCGAAGCGCATATAGATATGTTGAATTTAAGAACGGGAAATTTAGAAGACAAGGACTGGGAAAATATAGCTAGAGCTTCAGGACCTCTTGCTGCTGCAAAAATATTTATAGATGATACTGCAGGTATATCCATTATGGAAATGAGGTCTAAATGCAGGAGATTAAAAATGGAACATGGAATAGATATGATAGTTGTGGATTACCTACAGCTTATGAGTGGAGGTAAAGGCTCAGAGAATAGGCAGCAGGAAGTTTCAGAGATATCCAGATCCATAAAAGCACTCGCAAAGGAAATGGAATGTCCTGTTATTGCCTTGTCCCAATTATCACGTGCGCCTGAAGCTAGAACGGACCATAGACCTATGTTGTCAGATTTAAGAGAATCTGGATCAATAGAGCAGGATGCAGATATAGTTATGTTTTTGTATAGAGATGAATACTATGATAAGGATACAGAAGATAAAAATATTGCGGAATGTATTATTGCAAAACAGAGAAATGGTCCTACAGGTACTGTAAAATTGGCATGGATGGGTCAGTTCAGTAAATTTGGTAATTTAGATGTTATACATCAGGAATAGCTAAAAAGCACTGTAAATAATTTACAGTGCTTTTTAATCTGATTATACTAATTTCATAGTAAGTAATTTTTTATTGTATATCTATTTTCTTACCTTGCCTTTTACCTTGTGAAAGTTTTGGAAGATCAACTCTTAAAACTCCATTTTTAAAGGAAGCCGTAATATTTGAATCATCTACATTGTCGATGTAAAAACTTCTTTTGAATTCACCGTATCTTCTTTCACGCCTTACAAAGTTTTCATTTTTATCTTCAACAGAATCATCTCTTTTTGCAGATATAGTCAAATAGTTATTGTTAAAATCTAAGGCTATAGAATCTTTATTCATTCCTGGTAAATCAGCACAAACTACATAAGAAGTTTCATTTTCCTTAAGATCAACTTTAAAACCATTGCCAAAACCATCCATGTTCATAGGTGTAAAAAAATCATTATCAAAGAATGAATCTACAAAGTTATCGAATGCATCGCCTCTTTTTAAAGAATTGTTTCTTCTAAATGGAACCATATCAAACATAATGAATACCTCCTAAATATAATTCTATTATTTTTTGAAAATTATCAAATTTCATTAATGTATATCTATTTTTTTGCTGTTACTTTTTTCTCTATTAAGTTTTGGAAGATCAACTCTTAAAACTCCATCTTTAAAGGAAGCCGTAATATTTGAATCATCTACATTGTCGATGTAAAAACTTCTT
>DAIMMR010000197.1:0-745 GCA_036720575.1 Clostridium sp. | reverse complement strand
CATCGCCTCTTTTTAAAGAATTGTTTCTTCTAAATGGAACCATATCAAACATAATAAATACCTCCTTATAGATTTTATTTTCTATGTTTTCTAAATTGTTTTTATATTTTGTAAATCCTTATTACAGTTATTATAGTACAATAAAGGTCAAAGAAAGTCAAAGTCTAAAAATAAATGAATTATATAGATATGATTAGTTAGTATTAGAACTAACTATATAATTTAGTATTATCCATATATTTTGAAGATATGCTAAGAAATTAATCATATTTGGCTAATTATGATAATAATATAAAAAAAATTTTTTTTATATTTGATTATAATGAGATTTTGTATTAAAATAGTATTGTGTCTTGCTCCTATGGCTCAGATGGTAGAGCAACTGATTCGTAATCAGTAGGTCGGAAGTTCGAATCTTCTTAGGAGCACCAAGTAAGGAATGTCTAGGGTTTGACAGTTTTTGAATACGGAAATGCCCACTTGTTTATTGTAGTGATATTACAGTAGGCAGGTGGGTGTTTTTTTATGAGAAAATAGAAATTAGAGTTAAATAAAGTTAAACAGGATAAGATACCAGAAAAATTATTTCGTTTAGTTAAAGCTGCGATATGTAATAACTAGATAAAAAGTAAATAAGCTAGCGCTTTTGCAGAAACACCAGTTTATTACAATTGAATATTGCCTTTTCTAGCTGGCTGGGAAGGACAAAAGTCTTATGATAACATAAACAAAATGGCTAAAATGA
>DAIMMR010000196.1:0-7094 GCA_036720575.1 Clostridium sp. | reverse complement strand
GGGGCTGTAGGACCTTATTCTCAGGCTGTTAAGGTTGGAAACTTTTTATTCACATCAGGCCAAATTCCACTGGATCCATCTACAGGAGAATTAGTTTCAAGTGACATTAAAAAGGCAACAGAGAGATCCCTTGAAAACATAAAAGCTTTACTAGAAGAAGCAGGAACAAGTTTTGATAAAGTTATTAAGACTACTGTATATGTAAAAAATATGTCAGATTTTGCAGCTGTAAATGAAGTATATGCAAAATATTTTAAAAAGGATATGCCTGCAAGATCTTGTGTAGAAGTAAAGCTTCCAAAAGATGCATTGGTTGAAGTAGAAGTAATAGCATTAGTTGATTAATTGTAGAGTTTCTAAACGAAAAATAAACTTATACTCCGAATATTTCTATGTATAAGTTTATTTTAAGTTAGAAACTCCTAACACTCCAGAAAATCACCCATAACTATTAATTCTTAACTACTAACTCAACTTTCGCAGTTTAAAAACTTTGCGAAGCAACTTTTCAGAGGACAATTGACAGAGGACAGAGGACAATGAAGGTGAGTTTTCCTCCTTACGTCAGAAAACTAATTTATTTTTAAGCTTGTTTTGCTAAAGCAAAACATCGCTTAAGTAGGTATCTAAAATCTATGATTTTCAGATAATTACTTACTAAAAGAGTACCCATGAAAAACAAAAGAACATAAGTTCCTTTTAAATTGAAGATTTTTCGTAGCATAGCGGAGAAAAATCATCCTTAATTGTCCTCTGTCAATTGTCCTCTGTCCTCTTAAAAATATTGCTTCGTAATTTTTTTGTATTAAGTGAAAATTTTATATGTGCGAAAGTTGAACTATTAATTATTAATTGTATTTAGCAGCTTGTTGCAGAAAGGAAAAGTTGTATGAAGGAAAATAAGATAGTATTTATAGTAGATGAAAAAGATGAAGGCTTGAAATTGAGATATTACCTACAAAGAGTTCAGAGACTTTCGGGCAGACTTATAAAAGGGGCGGCCTTGAGTGGAAGGATAGAGATAAACAATAAAAGGGTAAAATTAAACCATATAGTAAAGTCAGGGGAAAGTATATCTTTAAACCTTGTAAAAGAGGAGTCTCAAAATGTAGAGCCTGAGAAAATGGATATAGAAGTGGTATACGAAGATGATGATCTAATAGTTGTAAATAAAAGGCCTGGTATAGTGGTGCATCCTACGAGAAGTTATCCTTCAGGTACTTTGGCTAATGGACTTATGTATTATTTTAAGGAAAAAGGAGAGGACTGTATAGTTAGATTAGTAAGCAGATTGGATATGGATACTTCAGGCCTTATAATAGTTGGAAAAAATCAATTTGCTCATATGGCTCTGGCAAGAGACATGAAAAGTGAAGAATTTGAAAAGAGTTATATTGCTGTCATTCATGGAAAGATGGAAGAAAATGAAGGAACTATAGATTTGCCAATATATAGACAAGAAGGAGAAGACATAAGAAGAATTATAGATGAAAGGGGACAGAAAAGCATTACTCACTATAAGGTAATAAAGGATTTTAAGAATGATCAGTTATTAAAGCTTACGTTAGAAACGGGAAGAACCCACCAAATAAGGGTACATTTAAGTTATTTAGGTCATCCTCTTTATGGAGATACATTGTATGGAAAAGATGACGACAGTATGTATATAAATAGGCAGGCACTTCATGCTTATAGGCTTAAATTTCCACACCCTAGAGGAAATAAGATATTGGAGCTAGAAACTGCTATTCCAGAAGATATTCTAAAATTAATAGAAAAAATAAGCTGAAACCCTATGTATTTTAAGTTTCAGCTTATTTTAATATAATTATTTATTAGAAGATACACGTCTTTTCAACACAAATACAGCAGCTAAAATTATAATGATAGGTGGTACAGCGAGTAAATATTTATTTTCCATAATAATTTTTTGTATGTTGTTAGAATTTAATACTTGTTTTTCACCATGAGTTATACTGCTTGCAAGCTTTAATTTTCCTATTTCTCTTCCTTCAAAGGATATAGAAGCCTCATCAACTATATCTCCCTTTTTAAAGAATCTAAACATTAAGTTTTTATCCTTTAGGGTTACCTGGGGCACATTTGTATCATCCTTAGCTTTAATATAGTAAAAATCATAAGCAGCAATCAGTGGAACAGAAAGTCCATCTTTATTATAAGTTGTGACTAAAGCTCCTCTTTGGTATAATTTGGTAAAGACAAAATTGTTAAATCCAAAATTAAATAGAGATACTGCGTCAGGAAAAAAAGTTTTATTTTTATCGTGAATTAGTGCCACTATAAGCTGTTGTCCATTTCTTGTAGCTGTAGATACATAAGAGTGAAATGACTGTACAGTATATCCTGTTTTACCTCCCAGGCATCCACTGTAATAATAGATGGATTGTTTTTGTATCAATTTATTTTCATTCCATACTTCCCTTGGCTGTGGTGATTTGTTGGTAGCTGGGATAGTATAGGCTATAGTAGTAGCTATTTTAGAATATTCAGGATACTTAGATAGTGCTCTCATCATTAGAGCTAAATCCCTTGCTGAGGTTTTATGGTTTTCATCAAATAATCCAGTAGGATTTACAAAATTGGTATTTTTAGCTCCAAGTTCCTTAGCCCTTTTATTCATTTTAACTACAAACTTATCCATAGTACCACCTATATGTTCTGCTAGTGCTTCTGCACAATCGTTGTCTGAAGCTAGTAGTAAACCATATAATAAATCCTTTACAGTTAATTGTTCACCTTCACAAAGTCCAACTCTAGTTCCATCTACATTTGGTGGATTTTTACCGATTATAACTTTATCATTTAAATTTGTATTTTCAAGTGTTAAAAGTGCAGTCATTATTTTTGTAGTGGATGCTGGTGGATAAGCAGTATCCGGGTTTTTGAAATACAAAAGCTCACCAGTAGCTGCATCCAAGATTACAGCGCCATCAGCTGAAACAGGAGGAGGCATTTCTTTAGCATGAACTACTCCATAGGGGTTATTAGAACAAATAAGCAAAAACAGTAGTGCAAATGTGACTATTCTTTTCATTTTTTCCTCCTTTAGGACAATTCCTAGATATTATATCAAAAAAATAATATATATGCGAGATAATTTTTTTAAATTGTCAATAATTTAAATTATAAACATAAATATATTTCATTGCAAATTACAATTATATAAGGCATTTGAAAGAAAATAACAAGTCAAAGATGCGACGGATATTTTTTATCAGACAAGGAGGCAGGTTCCGCAGATAGTGAATCCTATCTAAGGGTTCTACCGACGCAGTATGATAAAAAATATCCTAGCATACTGACCAGTTATTTCTTTGAAAATGCCTAAAAGGGGAATAGTAATGAGAGATAAGAAAAAAATTATAGGTTCAATTGTTATTTTGAGTGTATTTGCTTTATTCTTAATTATAGGGTATGTGAACTCAAGACCATCCAGTAATACTGCAGTGAAGAGTGAAGAAGTATTTAAAGATCAGGATAATGCTGGAGAAGGCTCCAAAAGTAAATCAGATAGAGGCATAACCGTATATGTAAATGGAGAAGTTAAAAATCCTGGAGTGTATAAATTGAAAAATGATAGTAGAATACAGGATATTGTAAAGGAAGCAGGTGGATTTACAGCTGCAGCGGATACAAGTAAACTAAATTTAGCTAAGAAGTTAAAGGATGAAGATTATATATATGTGGACAAAAAAGGAGAGAATGGAGCAAATAAGGTTGAATCCGGGGGAAAAGGAGGCAGTAGTGGAGGAGTAGGACAGGATGGAAAGGTAAATATAAACAAAGCTTCCAAAGAAGAATTAAAAACAATACCTGGAGTTGGAGATGTTACTGCCCAAAAGATAATAGATTATAGAGAAAAAAATGGGGATTTTTCTTCTATTGAGGATTTAAAAAAAGTAGGAAGAATAGGTGATAAAACCATTGAAAAGATAAAGGATAAGATAGAGGTAAGGTAGATATAAACCAGATGAAGTTTGTTATAAAATGGTGTACAATATTGTAGAGAATGAATTTCTATTGGAGGTGTTATTTTGAAGTATAAGAGATTAACAGAACTTACTCGAACTTCTGGGTGAGCAGCTAAAATAGGACCGGAGGTTCTTTCTAAAATACTGGGTAAGTTACCTCGAATGGAAAACGAAAATTTAATGGTTGGAATAGAGACTTCGGATGATGCTGCGGTTTATAAATTAGATGATGATACAGCAGTAATACAAACACTTGATTTTTTTACACCAATAGTGGATGATCCTTATACTTTTGGTCAAATAGCTGCAGCAAATTCTCTAAGTGACATATATGCCATGGGAGGAAAGCCTAAAGTAGCACTTAATATAGTTTGTTTTCCTTCCTGTCTTCCTGAAGAGGTGCTAGGAGAAATACTAAAAGGTGGTGCTGATAAAGTTATTGAAGCAGGTGCAGTAGTAGTTGGAGGCCATACTGTAGAGGATAATGAGCCTAAATATGGGTTGTCAGTTATGGGACTCGTACATCCTAATAACATACTTAAAAATTGTGGATCTAAAGTAGGGGATGTAATTATACTTACTAAGCCTTTAGGTATAGGAATAATTAATACTGCAATAAAAGGAGAAATGGCATCTAAAGAAGCTTATGATAAGGCAGTTAAAGTTATGTCTACTTTAAATAAGTATGCAGGAGAAATAGTAAGTAAATACTCTGTAAGTGCATGTACAGATGTAACTGGTTTTGGAATTATGGGCCATGGGTATGAAATGGCTTCTGCCTCTGGTGTTACATTGAAGCTTTATACAAGTAGAATACCTTATATACAAGAGGCAAGAGAATATGCCGAAATGGGATTGGTACCGGCAGGTGCATATAGAAATAAGGACTATTTGGAAGGTAAATATTCAATGGAAAATGTACCTGAGTGGATGGAAGATATTTTATTTGATCCACAGACCTCTGGTGGACTTTTTATAACCTGCAGCAAGTCGGAAGGTGCTAAAGTTATGGAGGAACTTTCAAAGCTTGAAGTCAAATCTTCTGTAATAGGTGAAGTCATACCTTTTCAGGGGAAGAAATATATAGAAGTAGAATAATGGTTTAAAGGGGTGAAAGTCGAGTTGTGGATAAAAAACAATTATTAAGAAAACTTCCTAAAATGGATGAACTATTGAACGAAGAAATTGTAAAATTAGAGATCGGCACTACAATGAAAGAAATTGTAATGGAATCTTTGAGGGAAGCTGTAGACAATTATAGAAATCTTATTTTAAAAGATAAAATTGAAAACTTTACAAAAGAAGATATATTGAAAAGCTTTAGAATAATAGTTGAACAAAAAAAACAGCCCAACTTGAAAAATGTAATAAATGCTACAGGAGTTATCATACATACTAACCTAGGGAGATCCATTTTAAGTGATGGTGCTTTAAAAAATGTAATTGACGTAGCTCATAATTATAGTAATTTAGAATATGACCTGGAAAAAGGCACAAGAGGATCCAGGTATAGCCACGTAGAAGAGCTGATCAAAAGAATTACAGGAGCAGAGGCTTCTTTAGTTGTAAATAACAATGCAGCTGCAGTAGTCTTAGTTTTAAATACTCTTTGCAGTGGAAAGGAAGCCATAGTGTCCAGGGGACAACTGGTGGAAATAGGGGGGTCCTTTAGAATACCTGAAGTTATGGAATTCAGTGGAGTTAATCTTGTGGAAGTAGGAACAACTAATAAAACCCATCTGAAAGATTATGAAAATGCCCTTAGTGAAAATACGGGAGCATTTTTAAAAGTGCATACGTCCAATTTTAAAATAATTGGTTTTTCAGAAGAGGTGTCTTTAGAAGAAATGGTGAAACTATCAGTAAAAAGCAGAATACCAGTAGTAGAGGATATAGGAAGTGGAACACTTATAGATTTTTCTAAATATGGATTTGAGTATGAGCCTACAGTACAGGAAAGTATAGATAAAGGTATTGATGTAGTTACTTTTAGTGGAGATAAAATGCTAGGAGGGCCTCAGGCGGGTATAATTGTAGGAAAGAAAAAATATATAGACAAGATGAAAGAAAATCAGCTTACAAGGGCTCTTAGAATAGACAAAATGACTCTTGCAGCTCTTGAAGGCACATTAAAATATTATCTAGATGAAAGTGAAGCAATAAAAAATATACCAACACTTAATATGATAATTGCAAGTGAAGATGAGCAAAAACGCAGAGCTCTTATTTTGAAGGAGAAGCTTGAAAGTAAGAATTTGAATTTTAAATTTACTGTAGAAGAAGATTATTCCATGGTAGGAGGGGGATCCATGCCAGGGCAAAAAATACCTACCTATGTAATTAAAGCAGAAAGCAGCAGTGTATCACCAGAACAGGTTGATGAAAAGTTTAGAAAGAGAAGAGTACCTATAATTGTACGGTTAGCACATAATCAAGTTATAATGGATTTAAGAACTATACTAGATAGGGATTTTGACGTTTTGGTAGATGCTTTTACAGAGTTGTAGTTTAAGGTATTTTCTTTCAAATGTTTAACTTGATACATTTCAGTTTGGAGGTAATTTTGCATGAAGCATGTTGTAATAGGAACAGCGGGGCATATAGACCATGGCAAAACTGCACTTATAAGAGCCTTGACGGGAAGGGAAACTGACACTTTAAAAGAAGAGAAAGAAAGAGGTATATCCATAAACCTTGGATTTACTTTCTTTGATTTGCCATCGGGGAAAAAAGCTGGAATTATAGATGTACCTGGTCACGAAAAATTTATAAAAAATATGCTAGCTGGGGTTAGTGGTATAGATTTGGTACTTATGGTAATTGCAGCAGATGAGGGAGTTATGCCGCAGACTAGAGAGCACTTTGAAATACTTCAACTTTTAAATGTAAGTAAAGGTATTATTGTCGTTACTAAAATAGATCTAGTAGATGAAGAGTGGCTGGATATGGTAATAGAGGATATAAAGAGAGAGTTTAAAGGAACTTTTTTAGAGAATGCTCCCATATGCAAAGTTTCTTCTAAAACTAAAATTGGTTTAGATCCTCTGGCAAAAGAAATAGATAGACTTACAGAAGATGTTTCCTGTAAAGATGTAAGAGGAC
>DAIMMR010000195.1:0-7098 GCA_036720575.1 Clostridium sp. | reverse complement strand
TAAGTAGTTTGAAGTCAAGATTTTTAAGCCTTTCTGCTTTCCATTTTCTATAAGGCACTTGTTTTGTGCATCCATGTTCTCTGTAATATGCATTTTTACTTCTTCCATAAAGTGCAAGGCTGCCATCTCCAAGTAGGCTTCCTATTATTATGTTTTTCTCTATGTTGGTCATATTGTATGTTTTGATGAAAGACATCTTTTAAACTCCTTTTTTGAGGCGTATATTTATTATTTGTTAAAGTTTAGATTTAAATACTTACATAGGTCGTTTAAAATATTATATCTAATATAACTAGTAGTATATATTGTAGAATATTATAATTTGATATTATTTTTCAATGTCTATTGACAGTGCATTATATAAGTAGTATTATATGTATGACATATAAAAATGATATTTAAAACGTATATTCTTAATAAAATAGGAGGGCGTAAAATGGATGAAAATTCTATATCAAAAATGTTACATGAAACTGATATTTTATCATCTTTAAAGAAAAACAAATTGCAAAACAAAGAAAAAGTTTTAACCTATCTTAATGAAGATACAATAAGAAATATAGATTCTGTAGTTAATATAATAAATCAAAATCTAATAGAACCTATTCCTAAAAATGTAATTATTGAAACTGCTGTAAAAGAATTTATAACAAGAATTAATTCTCTGGAGACTATAAAGAGATTTTCAGATAATAAATCATCTATAGATCATGTGGTTATAATTTTTACAAGTAATGATAAAAAAAGTGATTATAAATATGAAAAACGTTTTTATGGGAATCAAGATGGAAAGAAGATACGCAAACGTTGGTCTGCTGTTAACATTGGAAGAGGAACTATAGATTTAATAAATAGAGGAGTTATTAGATATATAAGCATATATAGAAGTGGAGATAAGCAATATATTGAAGAATATGGAGAGATAGAAGAAGTAGAAAAAATAACAAAAGAGAATGTGGAGACGAAAGAAAATATAGAAAAGGGTTATGTTATAGAACCTTGTGACACTACGGAAAAAGAAAGTGATATTGGGAAATACAGAATATATATAAAAGGAGAAATAAAAAGACTTCCTAAAAAAGTTAAACTTGGCAGTGCAGAAGCTAGTTCACTGATGAGAGGCAGACGTACAACTCTTAGAAAACTTATGACAATAGATACTATAGATGAGTTGTAAATTTTTATTTTGCAGCTTTAATCAAATTAAAATATATTGGAGGATTACAGATATGGGAGAATTAAAATATTATGAAGAGGAAGTACTTTCAGTATCAGCTGGAAAAACTATAGAATTTATAGACAAGTATAAAATACATGCATGTCCTTATGACAATGCTCATAGGTATAAAAAATTTATATTTATTACTTTTAGGAGAAGTAAAGATGAGAAGAATGGTTACGAAGGTGGCGAGATGGAAGTTTTATATAAGGCATTAGATGATACTCTTATATTAAATCCCTATAACCAAGGATATGAAGATATAATAAGAGAAAAATACAGCAATATATCTCCCGAATATGTTAACAGACTAATAAACTATATAAATGATAGAATGAATGCTCATGAATTTGAAAAAAACATGGATTTCAAGTTTTATATATTATCTGAAACTGATTATATAAGAATAAATAATAAGCCAATTCCTATAAATGGTAACAATTCTTATACAGTATATTATGATTTATCAGAATTTTTGGGTGGAAAGAAAAGAGTTAAGTCGAATTCTAAATAATAGAAAGATCGATTACGATCTTACAATGTGGTCTGAAAATCATTTAAGATGAAAGACTAAAAATTAAAAGACTGCTAACTGTTGAATTAACTCTTAACAGTTATTATATTAACTCATATATGGATTGGAGATGCACAATTTGATAGATAAGCAAGGATTTATTTACAATAAACTTTCAAAAGAGATTAGTTATAATGATGAAATGAAAAGTTGTATAGAAACAACAGTAGAAAATTTAATAAAGGTTAATACTACATCTAATAAACCAGGCATGCTTCTTGGTAAAATACAAAGTGGTAAAACAAGAGCTTTTATTGGTACAATGGGATTGGCATTTGATAATGGATATGATATAGCTATAGTTCTTACAAAAGGTACAAGAGCTTTGGCAGAGCAGACATTTCAAAGGTTAAACAAAGATTTTAGTGAAATGATAGAAAATGATATAGTCCAAGTTTTTGATATTATGCATCTTGCAGATAACTTGAGACCTTATGAATTAAATCAAAAAATTATCTTTATAGTAAAAAAAGAAGTTCATAATCTGGATAGGCTTTATAATACTTTATTTCAAAAATATAATTGTCTCTCAGATAAAAAAATATTGATTATTGATGATGAGGCTGATTATGCAAGTGTTGGTTTTATAAAAACAAAACAGGAAGGGCTAGAAATAAAAAAAATAGCAGGTCTAATAGATACTTTAAGAAACAAATTAAAAGACTTCAGTTTTCTACAGGTAACTGCGACACCGTATTCACTATATTTACAACCAGAAGATATGAAACTTGGTGGTGCAAGTAATTATTTTAAACCTGTAAGACCTGCTTTTACAGTATTAGTTCCTATAGGAAAAGGATATATTGGAGGTAATTATTATTTTAATGAAAGTGAACAAGATGATAGTATTGCATCCCATATACATGAGAGTGTTAATGAAGAAGAGTTAACTACTTTAAAAAAGGAAGATAGAAGAAGATTTAAGATAGAAGAAGCATTAATGAGTAGTAAAGTTAAAAATTTAAGGAGTGCTATAATTAATTTTATAGTAGGTGGGTGCATAAGGAGATTACAAGAGAAAAAATATAATAAATATCCTTGTAAGTATAGTTTTATTATTCATACAGAACAAGCTAAAAGTTCTCATGAGTGGCAAGAAATAGTGATTAATAAAATTATTGAAATGCTTTCTATAGAAGCAAAAAATAATTCTACTTTATTTAATAAATTGATTAGAGAGGGTTATGATGATTTAATTAAATCTTTAATATTGATAGAAGATGAAGAAAGTTATATTCCTGATTTTGATATAACAATAAAAGAAGTCATAAATTCATTGGTGGATGGATATATTATGATAGCTAAGGTTAATTCAGAAAATGATATAAATGGATTATTGGATAACAAAGGACAGTTAAAGTTAAGAACGCCCCTAAATATATTTATTGGCGGTCAGATATTAGATAGGGGAATAACTATAGGAAATTTAATTGGATTTTACTATGGTAGAAATCCTTCATCATTTCAACAAGATACAGTGCTCCAGCATTCAAGGATGTTTGGATATAGACCTATGGAAGATTTAGCTGTTACAAGGTTTTATACTACATTTAGAATATATGATGTAATGAAAAAAATTCAAGAATTTGATAATGCACTAAGAGAAGCTTTTGAAAGAGGAAGTCAAAATAATGGAGTTATATTTATTCAGAAGGATAATAAAAATGAATTAATACCATGTTCACCTAATAAAGTTTTATTGTCTAAAGTTACAACATTAAAGCCATATAAACGTATGTTACCAATAGGGTTTAATACGTTTAGTAAAAGTAGAGTTAAATCAATAATAAATAAGTTAGACAGAATTATAGTAAATGATGATATCAAAAATAACAAATTAATCTACACTTTATATGATTATAATAAGGTTGAAGAAATTATTAATCTGATATACGAAACTTTAGATTTTGAAAAAGGATATAATTGGGATGTTAAAGCATATCTTTCGAGTATTAAGTATTTTTCAATGAATGTAAAAAATAAAGAACATAAGGGTAAGATATGGGTAATTCCAAGACTAAATAGAAATATAGCTAAATTTACAGGTAAGGGTACATATACAGATGCACCAGATACTCCAAGGGCCAAAAACTCAGAATTAACTGTAGCTAAACAAGTTGCAGAGGATATTCCTGCTTTAATTATATTAAGGGAAAATGGGGATATTGATAGCGGATGGAGGGGAAGTGCATTTTGGTGGCCAGTATTGGTTATACCTAAAAATGCTGACACTGTGATATTCTCAGCAGAAAATCTTGATTAATTTACCATTATTTTAGGTATTGTATATATTACTGCATCATATTTTGCCAATAATTTAAAATTAATTCATAGTTAAAATAGCACATAACAATATATTATTGATGATATAAGTGGAAATTCAATTTCATTTTTGCTGATAAATATAGAACCCAGAAAAAGACAAAAAGCTCCAAGTAGGAGCTAATGCATTGAATAACTTTTTAATTAGGATCTCTGATTTAATAACAAGTTGCAGAATCTTTATTGTCACAATTCAATCAAATCCCGAATAGGATTTTAGATTTATTGAAACAGTGAGGTTAGGTAATAATTTGGGACAATTTAAAAATTTGTCTCAAACAAGCTTGAACCGGGATTTTCATATCTGTTATTCCATAACAAATCAAAATATATTCTATAGAAGTTCTTATTTAAAATAGAACCTGCTTTTATTGCCTTAATTCGAAGTAGACTTTGAAGCTCACTGTATGATTTAGGTGATGTTACATCTTTAAATGAATAAGATCTTTTTAGTCTGTATCTATATAATTCTTCTATTGTAAATATATGTTCAGAAGCAAATACTTGACTATCCAGCGGCAGAAACAACATAGGGATTAATTTTGCTTTGTAGTCTTTTAATTCTTCCGACATTGAAACGATATGTTCTATATATAGGTCTACAGACTTTCTTATTTTATTAAAAGAGTTAAGCATGTTTTCCTTTATATGTGGTATGAGCAATTCTTTTAAATCCTTACATAATTTATTTTCAAATTCATTTAATTTATTAATGTTGTCCATGTTTTTTAGGTTTTCAATTATATAGTCCTTATTTTTGGTGAAATATCCTGTGAATACAAATTTTGATCCTATTGTACTTGTTGTTTCTTTTTTTATGAAATCCCCTCCATGTATTGCTACCTACAGCATACATAGTTATATAACTACCTGAATGATTTGATACATGGCATCCATTTATTATTTCATTATAGCTATATGTAGTTTTAGAGTTTAAGAATACTTCCTAGGCTTTTTTTACAATTCTATCAAATAATTCAATTTCAATATCTTTCATAATTAATCTTCTCCTTTATTGTCATTATTTAAAAAATCATTAATATCGTTAATAGTTTTGAATATTGTTACAGATTTTACTGGTATAATTTCACCATTTTTAATGGTATATTTGCCATATAATATTTTTAGAGAATTTATTAATATCTTAAAAATATTTCCATTGACATCATCATCTAATAACTTAATGAATTTTTGAATTGAAATATTTTCACTTAAAATTTCTGAAATATCATAGGCTGCTGCACAGCAATTATACATATCATTATTCCAGTTAGTTATCAATTCAGAAGGAACGGTTAAGGATTTCGACTTTTTATCATATTCAAATTTTGCATTATACAGTGTTAGATAGTCATTTTGATATGCAGATATTACATAAAAAGTGATTCTTAAGTGATTGCTATAAATTCATATTGTAAAACATTAACTATTTTTACTTTAATAATAATTAATATATAAATTTTAAATAAAATATTAATATTTGTTAGATATATTCGATAAAAGTAAAGAAGATATGTAGTTATATAAAAAAGAAAATTTAAACTTGATGGCAGTGTATCTAAATATACCGGAGTTATAAATTGGTACCTCAAATCACATTTATATATCCTGTATTGCCGAATTAAATTAGCCCAAATATAAAAAATTATAACTGCATACCTTAATACTATTTATAAAGGGGCAAGTGACATTGAATTTAAATACTTATATATATTCTCTATTTAATAATGTATATAATAATTTTAACTTTAAAACACGACAATCGGAATTGATACAGTCTATAAATAATTCGACTAAAAGAGCTTTAAATTCTCAATATCTATCTAGTGACAGTGTATCCATTGAATCTAGCAGACAGGTTATTGAAAATCAGAAACATCTAGCCTCTCTAACTGAAATACAGGGTAAAAGTATAAAGTCGTTATATGCAAATGATAATGTACTGGATTTAGATACAAATTCATATTACAAGTTACAAACAAGTTCTGGCACAACAGCGCTGTTTAAAGTAAGTAACTCTGGCAATATTTATATGCCATATCAAGAGCTTGGACTTGATGAAGATATAACCTTGCCTAGATCAGATTATGAAGAGATAAGTAAAGTATCATCGATGATTTCAGAACTTGCTAAAGATAAAACTGCCTTTGCAATAAATACAAGTACTTATAGCTCTAGTGAGATTAAAGATACTCTTGCTAAAGTTGGTCTTAAACCAGGTTTTATTCAAATTAAAAATGGCTCTAACTCAAATAAATTTTATCTAACAAATTCTGGACTTATATATCCGGAATATCAAGTGGAAGCTGAAAGACAGGCATGGGCTGAACGCAATTGGTTTGAAGATGGATTTACAAAAGATTCTAAATTTATACTTGAAGGTAAAGAATACAGGCTAGATCAAGATGGACATTTGAATATTCCTGGTGGCACAGCATCTGTTTCCGATAATTTGAAGATGATTAAATAAATTTAAAGTTTTATTATCCAATAAAACAAGACAACGTGATAGCTTAATAGCTCTACAGTGTCTTGTTTTAATAAACTCATTTCACAAATGAGCTTTTCTCGAAAAAGTGGACACTCTAGAGTTAGAAATTCCTCAATATCGTATAACTGCTATTGTTATTATTGAATATACTATTTTTCATAATATCGAAAATATATACTTTCTTGCTTCTTCATGTGTTTTATACTCTTTCTGGTAAAGCAATTCACATTTTATAGTGCTGAAAAATGTTTCAGTATTTATTTTTCTTTAAGTTTCCTCTATTATATAAAATTTAGCTAAAATAGGTATAATATATAGAAATTAGTAGAAATTTATAATATAATATTAATAAACAGTAAACAATATATTAACTAATTTTTAATGGCTATATGTGTTTATCGAAATTTATAATATATAAGTAGTGAGGAGAATATGGACAAGATTAACAGGGTGTATACAGTTGAAATATATATCCTATTGGATTGATAGATA
>DAIMMR010000194.1:0-7140 GCA_036720575.1 Clostridium sp. | reverse complement strand
GAAAGCCTGCTATTGGTGCGTCAGAGAGGATTCGAACCCCCGGCACGCTGGTTCGTAGCCAACTGCTCTATCCAACTGAGCTACTGACGCAAATTAACAGTATTATATTAACACAAATACCAATTAAAATCAAGGATATTTGCTATATCAAAATTTATATACCTATCTTAGTAAATAAAAAAAGAAGTAACCATTTTACTGGATAACTTCCTCAAGTAACTATATTTAAGTTATTACTAAAAGTATAATGGCGGAGAAAGAGGGATTTGAACCCTCGCACCGGTTACCCGATCTACGCCCTTAGCAGGGGCGCCTCTTCAGCCACTTGAGTATTTCTCCATGCCCTACGCTTAAATATAATTATTATATGGCGGAAAGAAAGGGATTCGAACCCTTGGTACGGTCACCCGTACGCCGGTTTTCAAGACCGGTGCCTTAAACCAACTCGACCATCTTTCCAGACCAACATGACAAATATTATTATAACAGCAGTCTATATATATGTCAACATCTTTTTATTTTTTATATTGAATTTTTATATAAAAAATTCAATATAACTACTTTTTATCTAAAATAAGCCTAACAATTTATTTAATTTTCTCTGTATTTAGTATTCTAAAGGAGATATAATGAATTATTTCATTATATCTCTCAATATACCCAAAATACTATCACAATATCTTATTTTAAAAATACAGTATTTGATAAGATAATTTTATTTTATTACTTCTTTTCCACCCATATATGGTCTTAATATTTCAGGAATTATAACACTTCCATTTTCTTGCTGATAATTTTCTAGGATAGCTGCAACTGTTCTTCCTATAGCAACTCCTGATCCATTTAAAGTATGTACATACCTTGGTTTGTCTTTTGGAGTTTCCTTATATTTTATATTAGCACGTCTTGCCTGGAAATCCTCAAAATTACTACAACTTGATATTTCTACATATCTATTATAACTTGGCATCCAAACTTCTATATCATACTTAAGTGCTGCAGTAAAACCCAAGTCTCCTTTACATATTCTAACTACTCTATATGGAATTTTCAGTCCTTTAAGTACATCTTCTGCATCATTAGTGAGTTTTTCAAGCTCATCATAAGATTCTTCAGGTCTTGTGAATTTAACCATTTCAACTTTGTTAAATTGATGTTGTCTTATTATTCCTCTTGTATCTCTTCCTGCTGATCCTGCCTCCGCTCTAAAACATGCACTATATGCGACATATTTTAATGGCAAATCTTCTCCTTTTAGAACCTCATCTCTATGGAAATTAGTTACTGGTACTTCTGCAGTTGGAATTAAAAAGTAATCATTATTTGATATTCTAAAAGCATCCTCTTCAAATTTAGGAAGCTGACCTGTACCAGTCATACTAGTCCTATTTACCATATAAGGAGGTAATATTTCTGTATATCCATGCTTTTCTGTATGAAAATCCAAATAATAAGTTATTATAGCTCTTTCGAGTTTAGCTCCTAACCCCTTATAAAATGTAAATCTAGAACCTGATACCTTTCCACCTCTTTCAAAGTCAAGTATATCAAGATCTGTACCTATATCCCAATGAGCTTTAGGTTTAAAATCAAACTTAGTAGGCTCTGACCATTTTCTAATTTCTACATTATCTTCGTCTGATTTTCCTTCTGGAACTGCAGGATTGGGAATATTAGGTATTCTAAGCATTATGTACTCTATCTTTCCATTTAATTCTGATAATTCAGTATCATACTGTTTTATGTTATCTGATACATGTTTCATTTCAGCAACTAAATCATCTGCATTTTCACCATTTCTTTTCATTTTAGCTATCTGAGCTGAATCTTGATTTCTTTTATTCTTTAAAGCTTCTACTTCAACTAGAATTTTTCTTCTTTTCTCATCTAAAGCTATTACTTCATCAATAGTTGCTGGATCGAAATCTTCTCCTCTATTTGAAAGTTGTTTTTTTACTTCCTCTGGATTGTTTCTTATTCTTTTTAAATCTAACATATTTTATAAATCCTCCCTAATCATCTATATAGTTTCCTATAATATAAAAAGAGCCTTTACGTACCCCAAAGGGACGAAAGACTCCGTGTTGCCACCCTATTTAATTAACAAGTTAATGCTAATTCTCTCTAATTTATAACGGTATTACCGAACTGTTTTTATCAGTACTTCCAAGGTGGATTCACAATATTATGATATCAGCTTGCACCAAGACACTGACTCTCTTAAATCACTTTAAAGCTACTAACCTCTTCATCAGTTAATTTTTAATTAAATATATATTTTTTTATTCTAATGCTAAATTTACATGTATACCAAATACATTTCCACTATTTATTATAACCAAGATATTAAAAATAATAAAGGTAAATTTGAAATTATTTTGTAATTTTATTAACATTTTTAGTACAAATTATATCCACCTTTGTATTTAATATATTTTTGCAAATTATATCCCCAATTTTTATAGGTGCCCCAACATGTATTCTAGCTAAAACTTTTGAGCATTCAAGCCACAGGCTTTTATTTAGTGGCTTAGAGCTCTTTACTGAGACTACATTACGATTACACCCTTTTATTCTAACTATAGTAGTAAATATATCACACTTATTATCTTCCTTTAATTTTAAATTTTCATTAATATCCTGTCTATCTTTATTAACTACGCATTGCCTATCGAATTTAGTACATGCACTCTCCTTTATCAATTCTAACTCCCCCAATTACATTTTATCAAACTCTTTTATTCTACCTACCATGATATTGGAATTTTTAGAATCCTTAACTATATCCGTCATTTTTTTATTAGTCTCCCTTGCAAGAATTGATGCCACTTCATAAAGGCACCTAGTCCCTCTGCAATCCCCAAAAGTTGCACCTGTCCTTCTCTTTATACCTTCTATAGTACGTGCCCCTAATGGTCTCCTTATGGCATCTATTATTTCACCCTCTGTTACCTTATTACAATAACATATCACCTTTCCGTATTTCTTATTTAATTCTATTATTTTTTTTCTTTCTTCATTAGAAAGTTCTCTAAATTTATAGAATTCCCTTCTCTTATCCACAAAATCCTTTTTCAATCGGCAATTTAGTTTGTTTACTACTGTCCTGCACACTATATTTGCAATTGCAGGTGTCATTGTAACCTGTCCATAATGTTTTCCTATTATTTTAATATAATCTTCATCTATTAAACTATCGTCTATAATTAAAAAATCATCATAAAAATGTGAATCATAAAAATCATTAATATTTTCCTCTGATAAATTTTTTATAAAACCACTTATTTTTTGTAGTCCCTCTTCACAACTTATTTTTTCATCATTCTTTAATCCTACTAACAATTTATTTTTTTCCCCAGGGATAATGCATGTTTTATTATCCCCCTCTCCCATTGTACAAATTATATTATTATAGGGTTTGCTTAATTTTTTTTCTATGGAAAAATATTTTAAATATTTTAAATTTTGATTTACCTTATTTTCTTTATCTATACTATAATTTTTACCTGGGGTTGTATTTAGTACCATATTACATGTAAATTTGTTTTTATTGGTCACTACCTTAAAACCTTTGGATATACTTTCTATATCCAAAACTTCTTCCCCTAACTTAAAATTGACCCCATTGTCACAAGCAATTTCACCATAAGAAATGGCTAAATCATAAGGTGATATAATCCCTGTATTTTTAGAATAAATAGCTTTCTTTATATTTTTTCTTAAATTTGGCTCCACCTTCCGTACATCTTCCTCATCTAACAGCTGTATGTTTTCCATTCCCCTATTCAAAGCTTTATTATACATACAAATTAAATTTTTCTCACCTTCTTTAGTATCTGCTAACAGTAAGTATCCCTTCTTCTCAAAGAAAATATTAAACTTAGATGCCAATTCAGACATAATCTTACTGCCAGCAAATTCAAGTTTGGCCAATGATATATCTTCACATTCCAATCCATCATACACTATAGAGTAATCTATAGGTGCTACATCATTAGCGATATCATAATCTTTTTCAATTAATGCTATATTTAAATTATACTTTGAAAGTTCATAGGAAACTGCACATCCTATTATTCCCCCACCTAATATAAGTACATCATAATCCATGTTAATCTCCCCTTCAAAGAAACCTTTATTTTAATAATCTAAAAATAGCTCCGTTTCTACTACTTTGTGTTAAATTCTATTTACTTAGTGAATTCAGTATATCTCCAAGTTTTTTAATATTATCTCCATATCCTGACCAATCACCATTTTTCTGTGCGTTTAATGCATTCTCGTACAAACTCTTAGCCTGTTTTATCTTTTCCTGATTATCACTATTACTAGGTATTAACTGACTTTGAGCAGCACTATTTTCTTGTGATTGATTATTTTGTCCATAGTTAAATATCTGCTGCAAAGCATCATCTATACTTTCAGCTAATATTATTTTATCACCATAAGACACTATAACTCTTTTCATCTCTGGTATACCATCTTTGCCACTAGCTCTAAGATACATAGGTTCTATATAAACCAAAGAATTATTTATAGGAACTATCATGGTATCACCAAATTGAACCTTAGACCCATCTTTATTCCAAAGTGACAATTGAGTAGATATAGTCGTATCCTGATTTAATTTTTGTTTAAACAAGTATGGGCTATATATCGTCTTCTCTGGAGGGAATTTATATAGAATCATCTTTCCATAGTTTTTTCCATCCATTCTAGCTCCAAATAAAGCTACCATATTGTCCTTATCTCTCATATTAAAATATTGCAACAATATCATTTCTTCTTTATTAGCACCTGGAAGTTTCATAACAACATAGGGAGACTCCATTAGATTCTTTTCTCCACTAACTTGTTTTTGGTTCTTAGCTACTTCCCATAAATCTTCTCCACTATAAAATACTCCTGGATCTGTTACATGATATTTTCCAAGTACACTACATTGAATATTAAACAAATCCTTTGGATATTTAAAATGCTTAACTATATCAGGCGATAGTTGATCTATATTTTTAAATAAGTTAGGAAATATTTTTGCATAGCTTTTTATTATAGGATCAGTTTTATCCACTATATAAAAATTTACGTCTCCATTTAAAGCATCTACAGTAACCTTCACAGAATTTCTTATATAATTTACATCATTCTGAGGTTGTGAAAAAGGATATCTATTTGAAACAGTGTATCCATCTAATACCCAATATAGCTTTCCTCCACTTGCAACTATATACGGATCTGAATCATAGTTTAAAAAAGGTGCTATTTTATTAACTCTATCAACTATATTCCTATTTATCAATATCTTACTTTCTTTTGATATATCCCTGGATAATAAGAAATTTAAATCCTTTTGATTTATTGCAAATAATAATTTATTTAGAAATCCTAATTTTATTCCATCTGTTCCATTATAAATATTAGTTGCATTATTACTTCCTTTAGGATAATCAAATTCACCTATTTTAGTATTAACTACTGCATAGTTATCCGTTTTTTCACCAAAATATATTCTTGGATTTTCAATTTTTATATCAGTAGAATTGTTAGGTGGCATATCCTTTATGACAAAGTTAGGCTGCCCTTCTGAAGTTACAGAATTAACTTTATTCATAACTATTCCATAACCATGGGTATATATAAGATGTCTATTTTGCCATGTATTTGGATCTATTGCCTTACTGTTTATTTCCCTTGCACCTACAAAAACTTGATTAAATTTCCCGTTTATATTATATCTATCTATATCAATATTATTAAAGTTATAATAATATCTTATAATTTGAACTTGATTATAAAATTCAAGTGTAGGATCAAAAGAATTTATCCTTATATTATTTATCGTATCCATATTATTTTCTATATCCTTTGAAGTTAAATCATCCTTAACTTGAAAAGACCTAACATCCACATTATTAATATTAAATGCACTACGGGTATAATCTATATTATATTTTATATATGGACTTTCTAAAGTTTTTTGATTGGATTTAACTACAAAATTTTGAACTACCAAAGCCATTAGATTTCCGCTTACAATTAAAACTATTATTACAACTATAGATGCCACTATAGGTTTAATTTTAACTCTAATTATACTAATAAATATAACTATAGCAGCAATAAAAGATGTTACTGCAATAATTTTGTAAAACAACAAACTTACATGAGCATCTGTATAACTTGCACCAAATGCTACTCCATTTTGACTATAAACAAGGTTAATACACTTTAAAATATACCCTATTGATACACACAATATTATAAGAGCTGCTAAAACTGCCAATTGTTTTCCTGCAAATCTAGTAAGCCCACTATCTAATATATTTATTTTACCAAAATTTTTCTTAAAATTTCGTGATACAAATCTATCCTTCATGCTTAATATAAAGTATGTAAAAAGGGTTATCAATCCTAATAAAATAAATAGGCTTACAAGTGCACTGTATATAGATTGTATAAGTGGTAATTTAAATATATAAAAAGAAATATCTAAATTTAAAATTGGGTCTTTTTTGTTGAAAGGTACTGAATTTGTAAATTGTAAAATTCTATACCAATAAGTTGATGCAAATACATAAGAAGCTAAAAAAGACACAATCAAATCAATAACAAAAACTATTTTTCTCTCAATTTTAACTTTACTACTTTTTACCTCAACAACTTTTCTATACTTTATAATGCTTATCCTTAAGCTTTTATAATATAACCATATTCCTATAAAGCTTACAATAAATAAAGGTATCATAAGCTTACATACTGCTATCAATTTGGTAAAATAAACAGATAAGTACCCTGCTTGTTTATACCACTGTATATTTATTATGATATTTACAATATTATTTAAAAATGAAATACAAAGTACTAAAACTAAAATAAAAATACCTATTGCCATTTTCCTCTTCATAATACAACCACCTCTTTTATAAATATAAAAAATCTTAGCTATGGATCAGTCAGAAATCATATACTTTTTATCCTTCAATTCCCTTTTTATATTATTAATTATGTCATCGTTTTCTGCAACTATAGTATGTAAATGCACACCTCCTGTTAATATTAATAGTGGTTCTGCTTTATACTGCTTTATTTTATTTATAAAATTTTCAACATCATATAAATTTTTTATCATAAGCATACCTT
>DAIMMR010000193.1:0-7144 GCA_036720575.1 Clostridium sp. | reverse complement strand
CTCCTTCACTGTCCTCTGTCAATTGTCCTCTGTCCTCTCAAAAAAAGTTGTGTCGCAAATTGCTTAAACTGCAAAAACTGAATATATTATAATTAAAATATAATTTTATTATATAGCCAAAAATACCTAAAAAACCTTTTAACTAGTGTTAAAAGGTTTTTACACATAAAACATAAGTAATAAATACTTTATTTATTTATTACAATGCCCCCTATCACTTGTAGAGTTAACGGCTTATTATATAGGCAGGTTTTCTGACTTAAGCTTCATCATTTAAGTATGCCTTCCCCATTTACAAGTGGCTTGTCTTACTTAAATTCACCTAATACAGCTACAAGATAGTTCAGGATTTCCACCTGATTCCCTTTTGATTACACCTATACTATTATTTATTAAATTTTATTTTACAACATTAATTTTCACCTTAATTATAACATTATCATAAAAAGAATCAACTACCTAAAATTAGTACTATAGTACTCCCATAATCAAGAACACAATCGCCAGCAGCATAGACTTGAAACGGATAGAGTCATCGGATAAATTTCAGCTATTATTTACTGGAAATTACAAAAATATTTGTAAAAGTAACAACTTTATGATATCATAAAGTTGTTACTTTTACACTTCTGTAAAAACTTATTTCTAAAATTAAGTAATGGAGTTTATTATTTTATCTATGTAAAATCTAACAAATCAAAATTTTATTACCATAATATTTAATGGTTTGATTTTCATACCAGTGTCCTTAAATATCTTTTCTTGGATAAATATAATCTAAATTTTCAAGAATATTATGAAAAATTAATTTGTGGATGTAATTAATCGACACTTTAAAAATTATACATTTAAATATTTTTCATAATAATTATGAAAAATATATAGAGGAGGTAAATTATGATAGATTTTAAAAACATATGTAAAACAATTGATGGAAAACCAATATTGAAAAATATAAATATTTCCATAAACAAAGGTGAATTAGTAGTTATTATTGGACCCAGCGGTTGTGGTAAAACTACTACGCTTAAAATGATAAATAAATTAATAAAACCTACATCAGGAACTATATTTATTGATGGCAAAAATATTGAATTTGAAGATGATATAAAGCTTAGAAGAAATATGGGCTATGTAATACAACAAACTGGATTACTTCCACATCTTACTGTAGAAAAAAATATATCTCTTATACCTAGCTTAGAAAAAATTACTGAAGAAAAAATCAAACAAAAAGTATACGAATTATTAAAACTTGTTGAACTTAATCCAGAGGAATATGCTCATAAATATCCACATGAATTAAGTGGTGGACAACAGCAAAAAGTGGGTATAGCTAGAGCTTTTGCCATGAATCCCGAAATAATTCTTATGGATGAACCTTTTAGTGCATTGGATCCAATAACTAGGAATCAACTTCAAAATGAAGTTTTTAATATACAGCAACGTTTAAAAAAGACTGTAATATTTGTGACTCATGATATGGATGAAGCTTTAAAATTAGGAGATAGAATTTGTATTATGAAAGATGGTGAAATAATTCAGTTTAATACCCCAGAACAAATACTACGTAATCCAGCTAATGAATTTGTTAAAGAATTTATTGGCAAAGATAAAATATGGAATCAACCAGAGTTAATTAAAGTAAAGGATATAATGATAAAAGATCCTGTAAAATGCACTCCTGAAAGAACCGTACTTCAATCAATTCAAATAATGAAATCTAACCATGTAGATAGTGTATTAGTAGTAGATAATCAAGAAAGATTAAAAGGAATGGTAACTTTAAAAAATATTAGAAAAAAAGGCGAAAACACCACAAAATTAAATGATATTATGGCAACAGATATTACAACAGTCAATGAGGATGATTCCATATTAGATGTTTTAGAAAAAATACAGCATCTAAAAATAGGATATATACCTGTAGTTAATAAAAATTGCGTATTAATAGGGCTTATTACCAGGAGCAGTCTCATATCCGTATTGAGCAATCAATTTATTGACAAGGAGGTAGAACTATAGTGAGCGGTATATTTAATTTTATAAATTTTGTATCAGATAGAAGAGTACAGATATATGATCTTTTTATGCAGCATATCCAATTAACTATTTTTGCAGTTTTAATATCGGTAGTAATAGGAATACCTCTAGGCATATTAATAACTAGAGTTAAAAAATTGTCAACTCCCGTAATCGCTGTAGTAAATGTAATACAATCAATTCCGAGTTTAGCTTTGCTTGGTTTTTTGATACCTGTACTCGGTATAGGTGCTAAGCCAGCTATAACTATGGTAGTCTTGTATTCACTTTTACCAATAGTAAAGAGTACATTTACAGGGCTTGACAATATAGATAAAGGTGTTATGGAAGCTGCTAAAGGTATAGGACTTACCCAAAGTCAGGTTTTATTAAAAGTTCAATTTCCATTAGCTATGCCTGTTATAATGTCAGGTATTAGAATTGCGGCAGTTACAGCTGTAGGACTAATGACTATAGCTGCTTTTATAGGTGCCGGAGGATTAGGATATTTGGTGTTTTCTGGTGTACAAACAGTTAACAATAATATGATATTAGCGGGAGCTTTACCTGCTTGCATTCTTGCAATAGGTCTGGATTTTATTATAAGTAAAATAGAGACCGTTGTAACACCTAGAGGAATTAAAAGTTCTAGCAGCAATACATTATCTAAAAAGAAACGTTTTAATTTTAAAAAGAAACATTTCAAATGGGCAGTATCAGTAATTGTTATAATAATTGTTATAATATCTGGTTTTGGAATATATAATATTAAAAATAAAAAAACTATAGTTGTTGGGTCAAAGAATTTTAATGAACAATTAATTATGGGAAATATGCTCGCTTCTTTAATTGAAAATAATACGGATTATAAAGTTGAAAGGAAATTAAATCTAGGTGGCACAAGTGTAGTGTTTAGTGCTCTAAAATCTGATGATATAGATTTATATGTGGAATACACAGGGACAGGCCTTGTAGATATAATGAAGAGAAGCTCTATAAGTGATTCAGAAAAAGTTTATAATATTGTAAGAGATTATTTTGATAAAAACTATAAATTAGAATGGTTGAAACCACTTGGATTTAATAACACATATGTACTTGCTGTAAGGCCAGATACTGCTAATAGATATAGATTAAATACAATATCTGATTTATCAAAGGTAAGTGATACATTAAATTTGGGTTGTACCATGGAATTTGAAAATAGGCAGGATGGATATGTGGGACTTCAGAAACTTTATAACTTAAATTTTAAAAATATAAAAGGTTTGGATGGGGGATTGAGGTATACATCACTTCAAAATAATGAAACTCAAGTAGTAGATGCATTCTCTACAGATGGATTATTGAAAAAATTCAACCTCAAGACTTTAAAAGATAACAAAAATTTTTTCCCACCTTATTATGCCGTACCTTTAATAAGACAAGATACTTTAAAGAAATATCCAGAAATTAAACCACTATTGCTTAAATTGAGTAATCAAATTACAGATAAAGATATGCAGCAAATGAATTATAAAGTAGACAGAGGAGCTCAACCTAAAAAAATTGCTGAAGATTTCTTGAGATCTAAAAATTTAATAAAATAAATTAGGGACTGTTCAAAGCAATCTAAAAAATTGCTATTGCAACAGCCCCTTTAAATTAGAAACTCTATATCTATTTTACAGTGCCTTTTAAATCATATAGTGTTTGATTGTCCATGCCTCCCATTCCCTGAGGATGTGAACTACTATTTCCTTTTGAGCTGTTATTTGTTTTATCATTAGCAGCAGTATTATTGGCATTTGAACTTTTTTGAACTTGAGAATTAGTGGTATCTTTCCATTCAGTAGTTGAAATAGCTTTGCCATTTTTCTGAATCCAATTCATTATATCCTGGGAATCTTTTTCCATACCTCCTGTAAGTACATATCTTACCTCACCTTTTTTAACCATTTGTTTAAATTCACTTAAGGAAAGTATTTTGTCAGATCCTGAGAAACCTCCAAGAGCCATTACGCTTTTGCTGCTTTCAATTATTATATCTTCAGCAGAAGCAGAACTTGAAACTACAAGAGCATATTTTTCATCTGAAGTATGACTTTCAAGGAATTTTATAAGCTTTGAATTCTTACTACTGTTTTGTCCCCCCATCATCATGGAATTTCCTGATTTACTATTTGACAGGAGCTCCAATCCTGCAGCAGGCAAAGAACTTAAGCTGTGAGTTATGGCAGCAGCAGAACCGATAGCAGGTGTTACTAAAACCCCTATAAGGGCAAGTGCTGTAAATATCTTAGCAAACCCTCCATTATTACCCTGATCTAAATTTCCTTTCTTGACTATCCTGTATATTATAAGCAGCGCAGCAGATGCAAAACACAATATTATAGCTGCTATAATTATAGATTTTATAGTAGTGGATATAGTAGTAGTAAAATAGGATAACATCAAAAGATGTACCAATCCCTCTGCAATAAATGCTGCAGGCATTATCCATGATTTTATACCACCTTCCTTATATAGCTTCCACATGGAAGTAAGTCCTATTCCACATAAAGCTGCAATTGGAGGTGCTAGCATTGTTAAATAATATGGATGAAATAATCCTTTCGTGTAACTGAAATATATGAATTCAGGTACCAGCCATAATGTCCATAATGTTAACCCTAATTTTTTCTTGTTATCAAATGGGAATTTAAGTTTTTCTACTATTACAGCTGCAGCAAGTCCAAATATAGCTAAAGGTAAAAACCAAACTATCTGGTCTGACAAAACATTTTTAGAAAATAATCTAGTAATACCTGCCGTTGTCTGTCCTCCAAAACTTCCTGAAAGTCCATTTGATCCTCCAGGTCCGCCGCCACCAGGTCCTCCACCCATACCACCATTAGTACTGCTGAGTCTTTCCAATCCATTATGTCCAAATATAAGTTCAGTAACGGTGTTATTTGTACTGCTTCCTACAAAAGGTCTGTTTTGTGATGGAACCAAGTCCACTGCTACTGCCCAGGATAAAGATATTACTCCAAAAATAAGTGTACTTATAATCAAATGTTTTATCCTCTGTTTTACAGGTACAGCTGAAGAAATCAAATAAGTTATATATAGAGCAGGAGCTATCATATATGCCTGAAGCATTTTTATATTAAACCCTAATCCTACAAGAACCAAACTTATTATTAGATATTTAAGCTTGCCTTTTTCAGCAGCTTTGGATAAAAATAAGCAGGCAAAAAGTAATGTCACAATTAATAGATTGTCTATAGTATTATTCCTGCTGGTTGCTACAAAAACTGGTGTTATTGCAAGGCATAGAGCTGATATAAGTCCTGCTATCTCTCCAAAAGATCTTTTTACTATATAATATAAAATTCCAACTGAAATTACTCCGGCAAGAGCCTCGGGAAATAATATACTCCATCCACTAAATCCAAATATTTTCGCTGATATAGTCTGTATCCAGAAACCTAAAGGTGGCTTATCAATGGATACAAATCCCGCGGGGTCAAAGGATACGAAAAAGAAATTTTTAAAATTCATGAGCATACTCTTTACACCTGAAGCATAATATCCATTTCCGTATCCCTCTATAGTTAAATTTGCAAAATTCAATATTGCAGATATGCCCAAAATTATACATAGTGCAAATCTTTCTTTTGTAAATTTCAATTTTTTCATAAGTTTTCCTCCTTAATTGAATACCCATATTTTATATAATAAAAAATTTATTACCTGAGCTATGAGTGTTACAATTATTTTTGATAAATAGACGTTTAAATTAAAATCATTTATTAAAAATTTCATAAACACAAGTGTTGTAATAAGGGAAATGAGATTTACTATTGCAAATTGAGATACCTCTCGAACCACCTTTTTCCCAGAACTTTTGTATTCAAAAGTCCACTTTTTATTGAATATGAAGCTATTTGCAACTCCAAAACTGTAACCTACAACCTGACTTATAGTATAATGCAATCCAAATACACTTTGACAAAGAGTAAATACAGCAAAATCTATTATTGTATTTATGACCCCAGTGGCAGAAAAACGACTTAGTAGTTTTAGTTTACCATTGAAAATAGAATCCATAGTTTTAATCAATTGATCCATATTCATCTACTCCTTTCTCTTATTTACTATATTTTCAATAATATAATTAGGTCTTGCCTTACTTTCATCAAAAATTCTTCCAATGTACTGCCCTATTATACCCATGCAACTTAATATTATCCCAAACATTATTAAATCAATTGATATTATAAGTTCAAAGTTTACCATGCTTGTTTTCTGTAATATACATTTTGTAAACTCAACTATGATTAAAACAATTCCAATAAAAAGTAATAGTCCTCCCAAATATCCAGCAAGCATAAGCGGCTTATAAGAAAATGACGTTATACCATCAAAGGCCAGTTTCATCATTTTTTTAAGTGGATATTTACTATCTCCTGCAAATCTTTCATGCCTTACAAATTCTACAAAGGTTTGTTTGTATCCAACCCAACTTACAAGTCCCCTCACATATCTATTTTTTTCCGGCAGTGAATTCAATGCATTGCACACTTTCCTATCTATAAGCCTAAAATCTCCAGTGTCTACAGGAATATCAATACTAGTCATACTCTTTAACAATCTATAAAATGACCTTGCTGTAAATCTCTTGAAAAATGATTCTCCTTCCCTCTTAGCTCTTTTCCCATAGACGACATCATATCCTTCCTTCCACTTCTTAATCATATCTAAAATAACTTCCGGAGGATCTTGAAGATCTGCATCTATTACAACTACAGCCTGCCCTATAGAATTTTCCATTCCTGCAGTTATAGCACATTGATGGCCAAAATTTCTTGAAAAATTAATAAGCCTTATATTCTTATCCTCATTACATATCTTTTCTGTCTTTTCCCTAGTCTTATCACTACTTCCATCATTTATAAATATAATTTCATAACTCTCTAAAGTAGAGTCCATAACCTTTTTAAGTCTTCTATAGCTTTCATCTATTACTAGCTCCTCATTATACAGTGGTACTACTACAGAATACATTACATTTTCATTCATGTTATTCACCTCAATTTAATATTAGGCATTTTCAAAGAAATAACCAGTCAGTATGCTAGCCTATTTTTTATCATAC
>DAIMMR010000192.1:0-7198 GCA_036720575.1 Clostridium sp. | reverse complement strand
CTAATCAAATTCCATCTAAAGTTAATATACTACCATAATATTCAAAAGTCAATAACAATATTAATAAAAGTTTATAATATATGATAAACAAGGATTTAAATGTAAGAAATTAATATTAAAATTAAGTACAAAATCAGGAAATTTGAAAAAATATTTTTTATAAAATAGTAACTAAATGGATAATTAAATATTTGAAGTCGAAATTTTCAATAAGAAATTGTAATATTGATAATCTATATGGATATAAGAGAGTATTTATATTAAAATAAGATATGTACAGTTCAATAAATAGAAGTAGAGTAGGTTGTATTAGAATTATTTTTACAAAAATATATTTGCAATTTAGACACATAATGTTGATAATTTTAAAAAAAGGAAATTTTATTTATAGAAATAGAGTATTTCTATGTGATAAAATAATAAGTAAGTAGGTGATTAATTTGGATTATGTGAAAGACTTTATTAAAAGCACAAGAGAAGTAGTAAGTAAAGCAGGAGGAGAAGTTTATTTAGTTGGTGGGTATATAAGAGATAGATTAATTAGTATAACAGCTCAACCTAAAGATATAGATTTTATATTTAACGGAAATATTGAAAAATTTATGGAGGAACTTGAAAATAGACAATATAAATTTTTCCCTATAAAACAGAAAATAGGTATATATAGATGTATGCTAGGAGATAATTCAATAGATATATCTCTCATGGAGGGGGATTCTATTGAGGAGGATTTGAAGAATAGAGATTTTACTATGAATGCTATAGCTATAAAACTTAGTGGAGATAAAGTTAAAGTTATTGATCCTTTTTATGGAAGAAGGTCTATTGATAATAGAATAATTAAAAGTGTAACGGATACGAGCTTAGAAAATGATCCCATCAGGATACTTAGAGGTGTTAGATTTTATATATCTTATGGAATGCATTTTAATTTGGATACGGAAAAATGCATTGAAAAATTGGGTTACAGGATAATGGATATGCCTATGGAAAGAGTCTTTAAAGAATTTATGCTTATATTGGAAAGGGACAATCAGGGAAAGGCTTTTGAAGTTTTAGATAACTATGGAATACTAAAAAATATTATACCTTATATAGAAGAATTAAAAACTATAGGAAAATGTGCATATCATATAGAAGATGTATTTACTCATATGAATTTAACTTATTGTGTATTTAAGGATATCTTAAGTGGTAGGGTAAGTGTTGAGGGATTAAACTTACATGTGTTTGAAGATAAAATAGGTGGATTTAAGTTGGGAGCGTATATGTCTTTAGCTTGTTTTTTACATGATATTGGTAAATACCAAGCTTATAGAAAGGACGGAGACAAGGTAAGTTTTTGGGGACATGAAATGAAAGGAGCTGCTATAGCTAGGAATTTTTGTAGGAACATGAAATTCCCCAAAAAAGCAGAAAGCTATATAGAGAATATAGTAGAGGGTCATATGTACCCTCTCAAGATTTTTAAACAAAGTTCTAAAGATAAGAAGAATGATTTTTATAAGTTTTTTTCAAAATATGATGGATATATAATAGAAATACTAACTGTAGCATATTGTGATAACTATGCTACAAGAATGCTTTTGGATGTTGGAAATGAGAAAGTTAGATTTAAAATGTTTATTGAAGAGATGTTAAAAGAGTATGAGTTATATTGTAGTATAAACGAGGATAAAATTTTAAATGGAAATGATGTTATTCAAATTTTAAATATATCAGGGCCTGAAGTAAAAAATGTTCTTGAAGATGTGACAAGATTTAGATATTTAGGAAAAATACGAACTAGAGAGGAAGCATTGAATTATTTAAAAGTTAAGACAAGTAACAATTATATTTAAATTTAAGCAAGAACTTATCCACAATGTGGATAAGTTCTTGCTTATGGTACTATGAATTGCTAAATTAGAACTCTGTTTATCCCAATGGATCAAGTGATTCTTAGGTTCAGATGGAGTTTGCTTATAAGGATGACTTTCTCCAGCTGAACCTTATTAACAGTATTCTTAGTGTCTTTAGCACTTATTATAGAATATGTTATCCTTTAGGAGAAGAACTTATCCAGGCACGTAGCAGTGCTTATCCCCCACTTTGATAAAAGATGGGGGTGTTAGCAATGGTAGTGATCGGATAAAAGTTGAAATTTGATTAGAAGTGTTGTATTAATAGCAATATATATAACTTATCCACAGAAAATGTTGATAAGTTAGTGATTTCTGTGGACAAGTGTCTGAAAATTTGTTTATTCTTCTATACTTTGAAAAGTTGAGACTATAAAGTCAAATTCCTCTGCATCGGAAATTTCCCCATAACTGTCTTCTGAAATTCCAGGATAATAATACAGTATAAATTTCTCTTTAGAGAAGGTATTTTGTATTATTATATATTTTTTGTCTAATTGTATATCCTGAAGAACTGCCAGTACTGTATAATTATCGCTTTCACCAGTATTGTCATTAGTGAGGTTTAGAGAAAAGTTATCATGTTTTGTGACATTTATTTTCTCTCTATTACAGTGGATAATTTTGGAACCACCTTTACATCCAAGACAACTGTCAAATTTACAATCTGAAGTACAGTTAAGGCACTGACAGGCGCTGCATTTTTCAAGTTGGGATAAAGATTCTAAATTGTCATTTTTATAATCTTCTAGTAAAGAAATATATTTATCACTTTTTAGCTTGTTTAAAAAGCCTCCTGTATCAAGTTCACCTTGTGCAGCTTCAATTAAATCTATATATTTTTTTAAAGTTGATATTTTGGATACATATTTTCTCCTATTTAAAATATTTTTATCTAAAAAAGGAGAAATGTTATCTATAGCATAATTTATAGCTACAAATATTTTGCCGTATTTATCTTTTTCACATTTTAAGAACTGGTCAGCTTTACTCATGATATCACCTAATTTTGTTTATATTTTTCCAATTCTTTATCAAGATCAACTTCATCTAATTTTTTAAATTCTTTTTCTAAAGAATCCTCTTCTCTTAAATCTCCCAGTCCTTCAGCCAAAGATTCTTTCTTTTGAATTTTTCTTTCGATGTCATCCATATTTATTTTATTGCTTCCTGTTTCTACATTAGATAGTATTTCATTTACTTTTTTAGTGGCTTCTGCATTATTAAATCTTGCTGCAGCTTCATCTCTATATACTCTGGTTTTGTGTATTTCTTCTTCTAGTTCTTTTAACTTACATTTAACTGCTTCAGCTTTTTGGCAAGCATCCTTGTAACTGGCATCTAAAGAACTGTAACTTTTATCAGCTTCTAATTTCCTAGCTAGAGCTTTTTTAGCTAATTCTTCATTTCCTTTGCTCATTGCAAGTTTTACTTTTCCATCAAATTCAGTAGATACTCTTTTTGATTCTTCCATTTTCTTTTCAATTTCATGGACGTTACCTAGTATTTGTGCTGATGATAATTTAGCTTTGTTTAGGCTCTCATCCATATCCCTTAGTTTTTGATCAAGCAATTCAATAGGGTTTTCAATATCATCTAAAGTGTTGTTCACCTTTGCCCTAAAAATATTTGATACTCTTTTTAATACTCCCATAAAAAATCCTCCTCATTATTTTCTGTTTTTAAATTTTTTTATCTTTCTTATAATAAATAGTAATATTAAAATTAATATTACAAATTTAACAAAGCCCCAAAAGAAATTTGCTAAAAGACTGTGACCTCCGCCATATCCATAATAACTGGAGCTGTGACCCCAGGGGATAGGGATGGGTATAGGTATAGGAAAAAAAGATCTATGACTTCCACTGCTATAATTTTGACCGGAGCTAGAATTACTTTGGTTAGTATTTTGATTACTAGATTTTGAAGAAGAATTAGGTGTATTAGAAAAGCTGCCTGACTTAAAATCTCCTCCAGAACTATTGCTGCTATTTTTTTGCTTATAGGTAGAGTTAGGGGAAGAAAAACTACCCGATTTAAAACTACCACCGGAAGATTTGGAACTACTACTATGTGAAAAGCTACTTGTGCTGTGTGAAAATCCACTTGATTTAAATCCACCAGAGCTTCTTGCATATACAGTATTGTTATTTATGTTTAAGATATTTCCCTGTGGTGTAAACAAATCTACGGATAAGAACAAAAAAGCCATCACTAATGATATAATAAAAAGTTTTTTATTTAACTTAACTTTAGCCACCCCCTTAAAGAAAATAATCTTTTCTTATATGGTAACATAATATTTTAGCTAGTGGATATTAATAATATTAAAATTTTATAACATTAAGTATGAGAATATTATATAGTATTATATAACTTATAACAAGCATTAAATTAACTTATTATAAGTGATGTAAGACAATTTAATATGATTTATAATGGTTTATCATGATTTATATAGAAAATGTAACAAATTCCCGTGGATTTAATAAATAGTGAGTTTGTAAAGAATATATATATAACCTATAATATTAATATGGTTTTTAAGGTTAAAATAACTGTTATTTTGGAGGTTGTAAATAATGAAAGAAAACAAATTTGGCATGGAATATATAAACAAGGTTGCTAAGAATATATCAGATAATACTATAGTACCTTATGAAGACTTGCCTAGGTATGATTTATTTTTATCTCAAGTTACAGACTATTTAAATGATAAATTTCAGGGTGAAAAATACACAAATAATATAGTACAGAATTATATTAAAAATGAGGTCATATCTAAACCCGAGGATGGGAAAAAAAGGGGATATACAAAAGTTCATTTGACACAGCTCATTTTATTAAGTTATATGAGACCTATATTAACCACAGAGGAAATAAAAAAGGTTTTCAGGCTTGCTTTTAATGAGATAAACGATGGAGAAGATGATATAATATCCTGGGAAAATGCCTATAAGATATTTTCAGATTTGCATAACAATAGTCTTGACGATTTGATGAGTAAAGAACATTTTAATGAAAAAAAATTTCAAGACATGGTAAAGGATATGAATTTAAAATCTGAGGATGAAGATAGGATAGTTATCTTCTTTGTGGTAATGTCTTTAATTTGTCAGGCAAGTGCAATTAAGAAACTAGTTCAAAATATAGTAAATAACTATGAAGGAAAATAAAAGGGATAAAAATGAGTTTACCATGATACTTTATGCGATACTTTATGCAACTTACCTAGATTTTGTGTAAATCAAATTTAGGTAAGTTATTTTTATGGGCAGCTTATTTTGAATTACCTGTTAATAAACAGATGCTTTGAGCAGCTATGCCTTCTCCCTTGCCGGTAAAGCCAAGACCTTCCTCCGTAGTGGCTTTTACACTTATTACGGATGTAGTTACATTTAGAGTTTTAGCTACATTTACCCTCATATCTTGTATGTATGGAGACAGTTTAGGTTTTTCGGCTATTATAATAGAATCTATGTTTCCTATAGTATATCCTTTTTCTTTAATCAAAGCTGATACATGTGAGAGCAATATAAGACTAGATATGTTCTTATATTTATTATCATTATCAGGGAAATGTTTGCCGATATCACCTAGACATAAGGCTCCAAGGAGACTATCCATTATTGCATGAAGAAGTACATCTGCATCTGAATGTCCCATAAGACCTTTTTCAAAAGGAATATTTACGCCTCCTAAAATAAGAGGTCTGTTATAAACTAATTTATGGACATCATAACCAAGCCCGATTTTCACATTTAATTCCTCCTAGATATATTTATTATATTTTAACATACATAATAAAAAGGTGCACTTAATGGCACCTTAAGATATATCTTTAAAATTTCGAATCACATTTTTATTATTTTTATCCTTTGTTTTGCAGGGTTTAAACATAGAGTAAAAGAATTTCTTATAAGTTTTCTTTATTAGTAATAGAAGTGAAAATGGATCTTTTTTCTTATTTCTTGAAAAGTCTACCTTGATAACGTTATCTTTCATAAATAACCTCACCTTCCATAAAAAGATCTTACCATAATAATAACATAAATTTAAAAATATGTTAAGAAGATTACAAAAAATATTTAATTCAAACATAATTATAAATTAAGGGGACAGGTAATCCCCTTAATTTTTGAGATAAAAAGGTATATTGTTTTGTATTGGAAAATGTTAGTTGTGTTTTATGAGCTTTGTGACTATGTGGTTAATAATATTATATGGATATAGAGTTAAATGTGTTACTAAATATTATGTTATCCACACGTTGTCCACAAAAGTGTGGATAATGTGTATAACTAATATAAAAATCATGTATAAACAAATTTTGATTTATAGATAATATGTAAATAACACAACTTATTAACATATTCTTTGTGGATAATGTGGAAAAGTCTGCAGCTAGTAGTATCTATTATATTATTAGATATACTGTATTTATGACTATTATTCGGAGATATTTTTTTTATATAACAGTAATAAGGTATTTATATTAGATTTTAAATTTTAACCTAGATAGAAAATTAGTGGGAAAAGATAACTTATATTATGTAAAAATAACATGTTATCCACAAAATATGTAATAATGTTGTGGATAATGTTGAATATAGTTTTTATTTTAAATCAAACATACAATAGCTTAAAACAAAAAATCAACTTATAGACTTTTGAAATTAAACTTTTTATGTATATGATTGTTTGATATAATAAATTTAGGAAAAAGGCTACTTTATTTACTAGAAAGTTTGTAATCTACATAACTAATGAGAAAAGTTTAGGCATTATTCAGCTTAGGTTGGAGAGAAGCGATAATATGAAAAATAAAAATATAAAGGCTCTAATTGCTCTAGTTTTATTGATTTTATTCATAATTGGTGCACATAGTGTTTACAAAACTAAAAATGCATCTTCAAATGACCAAAAAAAGGTCGATAATAAATCAAATGTAAAGTCTGATAAAAAAAATCAAACAAATATAAAAAAGGTATCATGTGTTAAGGATAGAGAATTTACAGGAAGTAATTTAAAATATAATTCTCAATCTATTCCTATTTTATATTATCACTCCATAGATTATGAAAAAGGAAATGAATTGAGGGTGCCAAAGGAAAAATTTAGAGAACAGATGAAGTATTTAAAGGACAATGGATATACTACCCTTACTTTAAATGAACTTTATAATTTTTTGGCTTATAATAAACCAGTGCCTAATAAATCTGTAGTAATAACTTTTGATGATGGATATAAGGATAACTATGAAAATGCTTTTCCTATTTTAAAGGAGTTTGGATTTA
>DAIMMR010000191.1:0-7239 GCA_036720575.1 Clostridium sp. | reverse complement strand
ATAAATGGAACTGCATGGTAGAAGAGATTAAGTCACCTCAGGAAGTAACATTTTCTGATATGAAGCTTAGTAGCACACCAAAGAGTATAAATAATATAAAGTCCGGTGAATACGAAAGGCTAGATACTGGTATAATGGAATTAAATAGAGTTCTTGGAGGAGGTATTGTAAAAGGTTCAATAACACTTATATCCGGAGCTCCTGGTATTGGGAAATCAACTCTGCTTTTACAGACGGCCAGTAATATTGCTGAAAAGTATGGAAAAGTGCTGTATGTCTCAGGAGAAGAGTCAGAAGAACAGATAAAGATGAGGGGAGATAGACTTGATTCTTTGTCTAATGATCTTTATATAGTTTCAGAAGTTAATATTGATAAAATAAAGGCTCATATAGAACAAACTAAACCAGTATTTGTAGTAGTGGATTCTATTCAGACTTTATTTAAAGAATCTATTAGTTCAGCACCGGGTAGTGTGTCTCAAGTAAGGGAAACTTCTAACGATATTATGCGTATAGGGAAGTCTAATAATATATCTTTTTTTATAGTGGCACATGTTACAAAGCAGGGTGAACTAGCAGGACCTAGGGTATTAGAGCACATGGTGGATACTGTACTGTCTTTTGAAGGAGAAAGAACTGGGGAACTAAGAATTTTAAGAACTGTAAAAAATCGTTTTGGTACTACAAGTGAAATAGGTGTATTTGAAATGGCAGGAAGTGGGCTTAAAGAAATATTAAATCCTTCTGCAGCATTTTTAGAAGATAGAGAATTTCAAAAAGAAGGTTCTGTAATTATTGGTATAATGGAAGGGAAAAGGCCTATTCTAGTAGAAATACAAGCGTTGGTTAGTGAAACTAAAGCAGTTATGCCGAGAAGAACAGCAGTTGGAGTAGATATCTCCAGATTAAATTTAATTTTAGCGGTACTTGAGAAAAAGCTTAGAATTACATTTTATAATTGTGATGTTTATGTAAACGTAGTAGGAGGACTTAAGATAGAAGGAACTTTTGGAGATTTAGGGCTTGCCCTTGCACTTATATCTAGTGCTAAATCTAGGGAAATAAAGCTAGATAATCTTTTGGCAGTAGGTGAGATTGGACTTACAAGTGAAGTTAGACCAGTATCATTTTGTGATAGAATTGTAAATGAAGCAAAAAAAATGGGATTTAGGAATATAATAATACCAGATAGAAATAAGGGAAAGGTAAATTCTAAAGATATAAATGTTATAGGTATATCCTCCCTGAAGGAGGCATTAAATAAAGTTTTTTAATTAGGGTGATGATTTTGAGATTAGAAAAAGATAAAGATAAAGAACTTAAAAGTATATTAAAACTTTTAGCACCAGGAACTCAACTTAGGGAAGGCCTTAGAAATATTTTGAGGGCTAAAACCGGTGGACTTGTAGTCTTAGGAGATGGTGAACAAATAATGAAAGTGGTAGATGGTGGATTTACCATTAATTCTGAGTACAGTTCCTCTTATATATATGAGCTTGCAAAAATGGATGGTGCTATAATATTAAGCAGTGATTTAAAGAGAATATTATATGCAAATACTCAGCTTATTCCAGATTCATCTATTCCAACTTTTGAAACTGGAACAAGGCATAGAACTGCAGATAGAGTGGCTAAACAAACAGGGGCTATAGTTATTGCTATTTCCCAAAGGAGAAATGTCATAACTGTATACAAAGGATACATTAAGTATGTATTACAGGACAGTAGTGTTATACTTGGAAGGGCTAATCAAGCACTGCAAACTTTGGAAAAATACGTCTCTGTACTTGATGGGGTTGTTAACAATCTTAATATTTTAGAGTTTCAAGACATAGTGACACTATTTGATGTAATGACGGCTATCCAAAGAACTGAAATGGTAATGAGAATAGTATCAGAGATTGAAAGATACATATGTGAACTTGGAAATGAAGGAAGATTAATTACAATGCAATTAAACGAATTAATTAAAAGTGTTGAAAGAGACGGAATACTTATGATAAGAGACTATTGTCAAACTGGCATGGATTATGATGAAATATATAAGCAAATTCAGGAAATAAGTTCAAGTGAACTATTCAATCTTGATTGTATTTCTAAATCTTTGGGATATGCAGGAGCTCCTCTAGTTGATACATTGATATCGCCAAGAGGATACAGAATGTTAAACAAAATTCCTAGGATACCAACTAATGTAATAGAAAATTTAGTGAAAAATTTTAAAGAGCTTAAAGGTGTTATGGAAGCATCCTATGAGCAGCTTGATAAAGTTGAAGGAATAGGAGAAGCTAGGGCCAGAGCTATAAAGAATGGATTGAGAAGGCTTAGAGAACAAATCATGATAGATAATAAATTTTAAGCACAAAATAATATGACTGGTATTATTTTGTGCTGGAAATCATCTGAAGGAATACTTACCTAAAGTATTTATTTTGTCATATTCTTTTAAAAGTATGTCATATAGATTTATATCCAGTGTATTACATAAACAAGTAAGATAAAATAAATTATTTCCTATTTCGTTTTGTATTACGTCTCTACAGTTGTCACATAGCTTACCTTTTACATGTGTACTTAAGCAAGATTTTAGGGATTCAATATCCAAAGTATTATCTTCGGATGGAATATGTTGTTTCTTACCACAAACTTCTATACATCCGCAATTAGTAATAGATTTTGTAACAGCTCTATTTATTCTAGCATTTGATTCCTGAAGTTTCGTAATTATATCTAAAATACTCTTATGCCTTAATAAAGATTCACTTACTGCGTTTTGAAAATTATCAAAAATTATATCTTTCATCAGGTTCAACTCCTTATATATTTAGCATATTATTTGTAAACTTTAGTTAGTACTAAGTAAAATTGCTCTATGCATATATAATAAACCAAGAATAAATTTATGAATAGGGGGATTGTCATGTGAAATAATGGGCAAAAATGTTTATAAATTTTATTTTTTGGTATAATTATCTAAAGGGACTTGTTAAATTAAGGACGTAAAGTAAATAATTTATTAAATAAATTTGGTTTTATTGAAAAATCTAGTTTATTAATATATAGTAAATGTAATGAAAAAACATCAATATAGGGGAGGTGAGTCTATTGTTAAAAAAAATACTGAGAGGACTTTTTACAATAATAGGCTTAATATTAGGATATTTACTAGGAAAGAGTGCGTTAAGTTCTAACTACTTTGATAAAATGTTCTATATAGCAAATATTCCATTTAAGGAATTCTTATTTCCATTTATAACAACTTTATTTTTTGGAATCATATTATTTTTAATATCACCCTGGATTAATTCAATTATTATGAAAACTATGGATTATATTGAAAAGAGCCTTCAAAAGCTTTCTGCAGTAGAAATATTACTAGGTGTTTTGGGAGCATTAATAGGACTTTTAATATCAGCAGTATTTCTTAATTTGTTAGAAAAGATACCAGTTGTGGGTCCTGTGCTTGCAGTAATAGTAGCTATACTTATGGCTGCATTAGGTGCAAATATTGCTATACGAAAAAGAGAAGAATTAATGTCCATGTTTTCTAATATAGCCACTAGTGTAGCAACTAAAAGACTTCAGGGAACTAGAGAAAAAAAATCTAAAGGGGAACACCAACATGCATATAAAGGTTATCCTAAGGTTTTAGACACTTCTGTAATAATAGATGGAAGAATATTTGATATATGCCAAACTGGATTTATAGAAGGGCCGCTTGTAATTCCAAACTTTGTACTAGCAGAATTAAGACATATAGCTGATTCTTCAGATGGATTGAAGAGAACTAGGGGAAGAAGAGGATTAGATATATTAAATAAGATACAGAAAGAGTTAAATATTGACGTTCAGATATATGAAAAAGATTTTCCAAACATACCGGAAGTAGATGCCAAGCTTTTAAAACTATCACAAGTTTTAGATGGAAAAGTAGTGACTAATGACTACAATTTAAATAAAGTTGCAGAGTTCCAAGGAGTACCAGTACTTAATATAAATGAACTTGCTAATGCGGTGAAACCTGTTGTACTTCCAGGAGAAGAAATGAATGTACAAATAATTAAGGACGGAAAAGAATCAGGACAGGGTATTGCATATTTAGATGATGGAACAATGATAGTTGTAGAAGGTGGAAAAAAGTATATAGGAGATACAAAAGGTGTGGTAGTAACTTCTGTGTTGCAAACAGCAGCAGGAAGGATGATATTTGCAAGACAAAAAGGGGATCTATAACTTATGAATGGTAATTATGCTATTATTGTAGCTGCTGGTAAGGGAAAAAGAATGGGAACTACTATTAATAAGCAATTTATTAAAATTAAGGGTAAGCCTATATTGTATTATTCAGTAAGGGCATTTTCAATAAATCCTCTTATAGATGGAATTGTATTAGTATGTGCAGAAACTGAGATAGAATATTGTAAAAGAGAAGTAGTAGATAAATATGGACTTCAGAAGGTAGTTAAATTGGTTGCTGGAGGTAAAGAACGTCAGGATTCGGTATTTAATGGACTAGAAGTTTTAGAAAAAGAAAAATGTAGTGTTGTTCTAATTCACGATGGAGCTAGACCTTTTGTCACTAGTAAAATTATTCACGATGGAATAAAATATTCTAATAAGTATGGGGCGTGTGCTTGTGGAGTTAGGCCTAAGGACACACTAAAAATCAGGGAAGAAAGTGGATTTTCTTCTTCTACATTAGAGAGAAAAAGTTTGTTTGCAGTTCAAACTCCACAGTGTTTTAAATACGATTTAATTTATGGTTGTCATAAAAAGTTAATGAATGAAAAATTGTGTGTTACTGATGATACTATGGTAGTAGAGTATTATGGAAATAAAGTTTATTTGTATGAAGGAAACTATGATAATATAAAAGTGACCACACCAGAGGATTTGAATATAGCTAAAACTATAGTTGAAAAGTATTAAATTAAGTTAAAGACCTATAAGCTTCCATGATGTTATGGATACTTATAGGTTTTCCTTATCTAAAGTAAGAAGGATAAAAACATTAATAGTACTTAAATAAGTTATAATAATGTGATAAAATATTTAGGGAATTTAAATCGAAATTAGAGTAAGAATTTTGTCCAATAGGTATCTATTACAGATGGGAAATTCTAAGGATTCTATGGATAAGAATTTTATTTGGTGTAAAAAATTTTATTTATATTTTTAATTTAGTTTATATAAATAGAGAAACTAAACAAGGAGGCCAAAATATCATGAAAATTTTTAATACAATGACCAGGAAAAAGGAAGAATTTGTTCCATTGGATTCCCATGAAGTAAAAATGTATGTATGTGGCCCTACAGTATATAATTTTTTTCATATAGGCAATGCAAGAACTTTTGTTGTGTTTGACACTGTTAGACGATATCTGGAGTACAAGGGATATAAAGTAAGATTCGTGCAAAACTTTACAGATATTGATGATAAGATGATAAAAAAAGCACAAGATGAACATATAACTGTAAAAGAACTAGGAGATAAGTTTATAAAAGAATATTATAAGGATGCAGATGCCTTGCACATAAAAAGAGCTACTGTAAATCCTAGAGCTACTTTATACATAACAAAAATAATTGAATTTATAGGAGATTTAATGGATAGAGGCTATGCCTATGAGATAGATGGGGATGTCTATTTTAGTACAAAAAAATTCAGCAATTATGGGAAACTTTCCGGGCAAAATATAGATGATCTTATGGCAGGAGCTAGAATAGATGTTGATGAGAGAAAGAAAGATCCTATGGATTTCGCAGTTTGGAAGGGTCAAAAACCTGGTGAACCTGCATGGGAAAGCCCTTGGGGAATGGGGAGACCGGGATGGCATATAGAATGCTCCTGTATGGCACATGATTTACTAGGAGAAACTATAGACATACATGCAGGTGGGTCTGATTTAATGTTCCCCCATCATGAGAATGAAATAGCTCAAAGTGAAGGTAGAACTGGTAAAACATTTGCTAGGTATTGGATGCATTCTGCTTTTGTAAATGTAAATAACCAAAAGATGTCAAAATCATTAAACAACTTTTTTACTGTGAGGGAAATTTTGGAAAAGTACGAACCGGACGTAATAAGAATGTTTATGCTATCAGGTCATTATAGAACTCAAATAAATTTTAGTATGGAACTTTTAGATTCTACAAAATCAGCGTTAGATAGATTGTATAATTCAATAACAAATTTAGAAAGTCTTTTAGATAATAAGGGAAATATATCAATTTCAGAAAATGAAAAAGAATATAGAAATAAATTAGATAAATATAAGCAAAGATACATTGAAAAGATGGACGATGATTTTAATACAGCAGATGCTATATCTGTAATTTTTGACCTGGTAAAGGATATAAATGTAAGCATAAATAAGGATTCTTCTGTAGAAGTAATTAGAGATTCACTCAATTTAATAAGGGAACTGGGAGCTCCACTTGGAATACTACAGCAATCTAAGCGAGGAAGTATTGAAAAAGAAATTGAAGCTTTAATAGAGAAGAGACAAATAGCTAGAAGTGAAAAAAACTGGGAACTTTCCGATAAAATAAGGGATGATTTGAAGGAACAGGGAATAGTATTAGAAGATACACCAGAAGGAGTAAGATGGAAAAGAGTATAGAGATTATAATTTAACGGGGGATAAAGATGGAAAATAATTTGTTAGAGATAAGAATGAGTGAAGCAGAGGTAAGAAAGATGAGTCCCCTTGCACTTGCGTTTGTTGGAGATGCTGTATATGAGGTGTTTGTAAGAACTTACTTAGCCAGTGAACACAGAAATATGTCTGTACATAATTTGCATGTGGAAGCTATAAAATTTGTAAAAGCCCATTCTCAAAGTGAAGTTATAAAAAAATTGGAACAAGAGTTATCTGATAGTGAAATGTATTTTTTTAAAAAAGGACGAAATGCTAAGTCAGGGACAGTTCCTAAAAATGCAGATGTACAGGAGTATAGATTTGCAACTGGATTTGAAACATTAATTGGCTTTTTATATTTAATAGGTAACCGAGATAGATTAAATTACTTATTTAGGTTTATAATAAACTTGAAGAATAAAGGGGGATTTTAATTGGCATTAAGGGTTAAGTTAATTGAATATACGCCTAATTTGTTTATCCGATGACTACCTGCTCTAATAATCCCACTTCTCCAAGTGGGATTATTAGAGCAGCTACGTCCCTGGATAACGATTTCCCCTAAAGGATAACGCCTTCTAAATGCTGAAGCACTAAG
>DAIMMR010000190.1:0-7277 GCA_036720575.1 Clostridium sp. | reverse complement strand
CGGAATACAGGGTGTAAGTTTACATCCAGTTAGGGTTTCACTCTAACAAATGTGTCTATGACACAATAAATACAGTATTTTATTCGATGAATATTAAGTAAAAAAGGAGTTGTGTAAAATATTAAGTTGTTCATGTAAAGGTTGCAATTGTCGTAGAGTTGGATGTCATGCAATTTGTAAAAAGTATAAAGAATTTAAAGAACAAATACAGGAGATTAATTTAGCAAAAGAACGAGAAACTAATATTCGGGCAGATAAAGTTAATGGCTATATTCGCTATTATAAGCGTAATAAAAATCAATTACATACATGTAAATATTAATTTAAAAGGAGATTTGTATGAATATAGGTTTGCAAATATTTAATACTGATATTATTCCTGTTTATACAACGGATACAGGAGAAAAGGTTGTTATTGGTAGAGAATTACACGAGAAACTAAAAATTGAAACTCCTTATGGAAAATGGTTTTCTAGGATGTGCGATTACGGTTTTGTAAAAAATGAGGATTATGTAACGGAAGACAAAAATGTCCACCGTGTAGATGGTACTGAAATGCCTCAGATTCAGCATGATCATATTCTTACTCTTGATATGGCAAAACATATTGCAATGATTCAACGTACTCCACAAGGAATGAGAATTAGACAAAAACTAATTGAACTTGAAAAAGAAGTCAAATTATTAATTCCACAAGATTATTCTTCTGCTCTTCGTGCTTTAGCAGATAAAGTTGATGAAAACAACAAGTTAAAAGAAACCAATGCACAACAGCAACAACTTATTGAAGAACAGAAACCAAAAGTAAATTATTACGATGTGATTTTAAGTAGTAAAGATGCTGTTTCTATTACAAAAATAGCAAAGGATTATGGTAAGACAGCTCAATGGGTAAATGATTTTTTACATAAGCAAAAGGTACAATTTAAACAAGGTAATACATGGTTATTGTATAAGCCATATGCAACACAGGGATATACAAAATCAGAAACAATTCCATATGACAAATATGATGGTGAAACTGGCACAGCAATTCATACAAAATGGACTCAAAAAGGAAGATTGTTTATTTATGATTTATTGAAAAAGCATCATGTATTGCCATTGATTGACATTGATAATTCTATTGATAATAATTAGATAAAAGTATCATTTGATTTATTGGAAAGGAGAAATAATTATTGAACTATATGGGCAGCAAATCACGCATAGCTAAATATATTGTGCCAATTATCCAGAAGTATATAAATGATAATCATATTACTCATTATTGGGAACCATTTGTAGGTGGTGCAAATATAATTGATAAGATTCAATGTGAGAAAAAATTTGCAAGCGATGTAAATGAATATCTTATTGAATTGTATAAGAATTTAGATAGAATTCAAGAGTTACCTATTTTAGTAAGCAAGGAACACTATTCAGATGTGAGGACTTGCTATAATACAAAATCTGATAAATTTGAAAAATGGTATATTGGAGCAATTGGTTTCCTTGCAAGTTATAATGGCAGGTTTTTTGATGGTGGTTATTCTGGTATAGTGCATACAAAAGCAGATACAATTAGAAACTATTATGATGAAGCGAAAAGAAATCTAATTTCACAAATTCCAGATTTACAGGATATTAAATGGGCATGTAAGGATTATAGAGAAATAAAAGAAATACATAATTATATGATTTATTGTGATATTCCTTACAAAGATGTAAAACAATATAATACAAGCAAGAATTTTGATTACGATGCTTTTTGGCAATGGGTAAGAGATAAGAGTAAAAATAATATTGTAGTTGTTAGTGAATGTCAAGCACCTGAAGATTTTAAATGTATTTGGCAACAAGAAATTACACGAACAGTTGATAATACTAAAAGAGTTAAATCTATTGAAAAGTTGTTTACATATACTAGCAAATAAAAATAACATTTTATAGTATAAATATTAAACTATGAAAGGAAATTTAATGAGTAATCAAATAGATGTAGCTCACTCCATTCAGGGTGTTAGTAAAGGAAGACCAGATGGAGATTTTTATCCTACTCCTCCCTATGCTACTCGGGAACTTCTCAAGAGAGAAGTGTTTCGTGGAAGCATATATGAACCAGCTTGTGGAGATGGCGCAATAAGCGAAGTATTAAAGGATACATATCCTAATCAAAAAATATATTCAACAGATTTATTTGATAGAGGCTATGGTGATAAATCGGGTATAGATTTTATTACATATGATTATAAAGATTTTAAAGTTGATAATATAATTACTAATCCTCCCTATTCATTAGCACAGGATTTCGTCGTTAAATCTTTGCAAATTACAAATCAAAAAGTTGCAATGCTACTAAAGATTCAATTTCTTGAAGGAAAAAAGCGATATGAAATGTTTCAGAACACTCCACTCAAAACTGTTTATGTATTTAGTAAAAGATTAAATATGACACGTAATGGCGATAAAATGAAAAATAGCACAATGCTATGTTTTGCGTGGTTTGTTTGGGAAAAAGAATATGCTAATAAACCGTATATTAATTGGATAAAATAACGTTTCATTGTATATATTATTAAATTATGAAATGAGGTAGTTAAACATATTAGAATTAAATAAAATATATAATATGGATTGTATTACTTATATGAAGTCATTACCTGATAGAAGTATTAATTTAATTATTGCTGATCCTCCTTATTATGGAATTGTAAAAGAACAATGGGATAATCAATGGAAATCAGAAGATGATTATTTAAATTGGTGTGAAGAATGGATTATTGAATCATGTAGAATTCTAACATACAATGGTTCAATATATTGTTGGGGTTGTTTTGGTGAAAACAATATAGTTTTTGCAAAACTTGCTATAATTTTTGAAAAATATTTTAAAATAAAAAATTGGATAAATTGGAGACATGAATATGGATTTAGAGGAAAAACAAATTATTCATACAAAAAAGAAGAGTTATTATATTGTGTAAAAAATGAAAAGAATTATATATTTAATTATCAAGATATTAAAGAAGTAGCGACACGAAATGGAGCTAAAAGGGATGATAAAAGAGTTCCATCAAATATATGGGAGTTTCATTGGAACAATATGAGTAAAGAAAGGATAAAAGGATTTCCATGTCAAAAACCTTTGGAAAGTGCAAATAGAATGATTAAAGCGTCAAGTAATGAAAATGATTTAATCTACATACCATTTGCTGGTAGTGGTTCTGAGATTGAATCGTGTATTAGAAATAATCGAAATTGGATAGCAACTGAAACAAATGATGATTATATAGAGAATATTATTAAACCTAGAATTGATGCAATAAAATAAAATTTTATTGTGTATATTATTAAAATTAGAAATGAGGTTAGATTAAAATATTAGAATTAAATAAGATTTATAATGAAGATTGTATAAAAGGCATGTCTGAAATGGAAAATGATTCAGTAGATTTTACACTTACTGATATTCCATATAATGCGGTAAATAGAGATAGTAATGGATTAAGAAATCTGGATAAAGAACAAGCAGATATTATGATGTTTAATATGGATGATTTTCTAAATGAAATTAATAGAGTAACAAAAAATTCTTTATGTGTGTTTTGTGGCAAAGAGCAATTCAGTAGAATTTATGAATATTTTGCAAAGCAGAAAGGAACAGTACGTCCTATTATTTGGGAGAAGTCAAATCCTAGTCCTATGAATGGGCAATACATATATCTTAGTGGAATTGAAATGGCTGTATGGTTTAAGAAAAAAGGAGCAAAAACATTTAATGCTCATTGTAAAAATACAGTATTTAAATTTCCTAATGGTAAAAGGCAATATCATCCGACACAAAAAAATATAGATTTATTTAAACAATTAATTCTTGATAATAGTAATTCTGAAGATATCATATTTGATCCTTGTATTGGAAGTGGTACAACCGCATTAGCTGCTAAAGAACTTGATAGAAAATATTTAGGGTTTGAATTAAATAATACATATTATGAAATTGCTAAAAAACGTATATTTGATGCAATGAAATAGAAATTTGATTCGATTATTATAATATTAAAGGAGATTAAATATGATAAGTACAAATGATGTTGTTAATTTTATTGAAAATAGTAAAGGTATTAAATTGTTTGAGCCACAGATTAAATTTTTAGATAATCTTGTTCATGGTAAGACAACAAGAGTTCCAAGAGGCTTTGGTAAATCAATGTTAATCAATGGTTATGCAGAATATCTTAATTGGATTGAAGATACTGGATATGTTACGGATGGATATGAATATGATGATACTATATCTGGTGAATGTTTGTTAGAAATGGGTCTTATAGATAAAAATTGGTTGGAAAATATGATTAGTAATGCTGATGATAAAACAAAATTAATGCTTGAACGTGAATATTGTATTGAATTTAGTAAATAAGGTGAAGAAATATTGATTAAACAAAATCTCTACAAGGTTATTAAGATTCCTGTTTCTATGATATATCGAAAAAAAGTAAAGATATACTCTCCTACTGATAAAAAAATGGTTATAAAAGAACCATATGAGTTTGATGTTGGTGAATATACTTATCAAGATGCTTATAACAAAAAAGAACTTGTTTCAATTGGAGATAATTTGGTTTTTCATAAAATTAGAGAGTATTATGGCAATACAAAATCTCCAGATAAAATATTCGATGAAATTCAGGAATTATATAAAAAAAGAGATGAAATCAAGAAGCTAGAAAATACAGCTGAAAATAGGAAGCAATTAAAAGACATTAAAAATGAAATCAATAGGAAAATGTATGTCAAAGATATTGTTAATGTCAAGGTATCTAATAAAGAGCATTATGAAGAAATAGCGTTAGCAACATTTAAAATGAATGGTATCACATATAAAAGATTTTGTTGCGGCGCAGGACAGATGAGAAGAAATACAGTAACATTTGTTAATGCTGATTTGTATGATTATCTAACAGAATCATTAATGAATGGATTAAAAGGTAGAATTAAATCAATAAATTTAGCCAAGTTATCAGCATACTTTGCTCTTAGTTTTTCATCAGTGTTATGGATTAGGACTCCCCGTATATGTGTTGTTTCAGACTTTGATACAACGTTAAAAAACCAACATATTGATTATATTGTTAAAGAGTCAGATGATAAAAAATATGTTGAACCTCGTGTGATGGATATTACTTTAACATCAAATGACGGAGAAGGATTAATGAGTCCTGATTTTGCAAAAGCAATATCAACAGATATGGGATTGGATTATACTTGTTGTGAAGCGATTGTACGCAGTTCTTTTGTAAAAGGCTGTTTAATGACTTTTGATTTTGCAAAGTATGCAAAAGATGTTTGTGGTACATCACAGATTAAAAGTATTTATGGAGAAACTTTCAATGTAGATGATATAGATGTTCTTCTGACTGAAAGCCAATTTAAAATGCACAAATTCTACAAAAGTTGTAAAGAGTATACTGATTTTCAAACCAAATATAATATTAAATGGGGCGTTGCCAGATACAATAAAAGATATGATGATGATTATGCACTTCTTAATTATCAGTATATTCAAAATAATGTTTTGTCTGATAAAGATATTGATGATTTAATTCAGCCAACAGTTGACTGGTTTAAGAAAATTTGTTCTGGAGACAAACTATATTCAATCCTCTATGCTATTGGATGTCAGAATGAAGAAAGTGATTTTGAAGAGATTATAGAGAATTGCGGAAGTGTATATACAAAAGCTATAGTACAGAATAGTAAAATGCTGCAAGACGGATATGTAAGGCATAAAATATACGATAGCATTAAAGAAAGTTTTCGTCAGGCTAAATTAGGCCGCGTATGGACAAAAGGGAATTATCAATTTATGCTTTCCGATCCTGTTCCATTAGTTAGACACTCGTTAGGACTGGATGCTACAGGGTTAATCCCTGCAAATTATGTGTATAGTAATTACTGGAATAAATTAAATCCAGATGAAATTGATTTGTGTCGTAGTCCTATGGTTGATTTTCATGAACACAATGTTGTTAAATTAGCACATTCATCAGAAATGGATAAATGGTATTCATATTTGTATAGTGGTATTATTTATTCTATATATGATACAAGCACAATTCGTCATAGTGATTCAGATTTCGATGGTGACATTGTTTTTTCTATGAATAATGCACAATTAATTCATGGAGCATGTAGAAACAATAATCCTATTACATACGAAAAGGCGAAAGCACCAGACCAAGAAGTAAAATATGATAATATTGTAAAATGTGATTTGAATGGTTTCGATACTCTTGTAGGTCAAATCACAAATAACAGTACGAGTATAAATGCCATGCTACCTATGTTCCCTGCTGATAAATATCCAGAGCAACATCAAGAGTTACTAAATAGATTAAAATTACTTCGTGAAATTATTGGTTCTGAAATTGATAAAATTAAGTTAGGGGTTGCTCCTAAGTTTCCTAAAGAATGGATTGAAAGAGTCAAAATAAATGAAAGTGACAGTGATATTGAAAAGGCAAAGAAATATAAACACAATTCGTTAGTTGTCTGTAAGAAGCCATATTTTATGATTTATCTATATGATGGACTGATGAAATCTTATAGGAATCATATGAAACAATTTGACTTTGATTGTAAAAATAAATATGGGATGTCATTAAATGATTTAAGATATAAAAAAGGAAAAACTAAGGGGCAAATTAAGTTTCTAAGAAGATGTGATTACTTCTCCCCTATTCTTAATACACCTTGTACTATGAATAAACTTTGTCACAAAATAGAACATGTTGAAGACGAGATTGTCTATGATAAAGGATTTAATGGTTCAGTATTGCTTGATTTTAATCAACATGATTATCAAATTGAAGAAGATAAACTGCAATGCATGATCAACATTTATAAGCAATATGAATCTCAAAAGAAATTTATTTATTTCAAAACTTTAACAAGAGATTTATTGACAAAAGATTCATTATTTGAATATCTAAGTAGTGCTCAAAAGGGATTAATCAGCGAATTTCAAGATATTTGCGCAGATAATATTTCAAATAATGTGCAAGAATTGTTTGAGTATATGTGTGCAGTATGTGATAAATTAATTCTTGATAACAAAAAGGTTGATTATACATTTATTTGGGATATTTTGGATAAAGATATATTGCAAGTTATACCAAAAGAAAATTCTATTAAATGTATAAAAGATGAAAATGGTCAAGAATATTTAGGGTGTAAATATAAACTTGTAGAGATTGAAAGTAAGGATGATAAGGATTGATTATATGGGATGA
>DAIMMR010000189.1:0-7327 GCA_036720575.1 Clostridium sp. | reverse complement strand
TCTACTGTTCATCATTTATCTTCCTTTTTATCTATAAGTTTTTTTAAAGCTAACTTGTCACTTGCCTTTTTAACTAATTGCTCCATTCCTGATCTCGTATAAAAATCTTTTAAATTTTTATATTCCGGTATGGTACTTCTATTTTTGAACTCCGAAATTTCTTCTTCATTCAATTCATACACTATTTCAATTCTTCCTGATGCAGAAGATACAACGTACATTTTTTCTCCTATTTTTACTACAAGTAGACTATTCTCTTTTGACAGTTGTTCTCTCTCCATTATTCTTATAAATTTACCTTTTTGAACATTTTTAAGTTTTCCTCCACCATATTTTGCGGAAATATATATTAAAAAAATTACAAATAGAAGAGCTATTACTGTTCTGAAAATCATCCACATAAATTGTAAATCCATCTATATTCTCCTTTAGGATAAACTCATAAATTTATAGCTATTTAGAAAAGTATTATTGAATTATAATGTCTGTAAAATATACATTATTTAGCTGTCCTTTTTCCAGCATAGGATTTATTTTTTGAATTATTTCCAATTTTATATTGTTCATATTTTTAGCACTTATATCTGCTGCTTTCTTTGTTCTTAAAATTTGAATAACCGCATCAGTTACAATTGGCTTTTTTGCAGTCAATTCAGACGTAAGTTTTTTTTCATTAAATCCTAAGTAAACTGCAACCTTTAAATATCTGTTTCCACCTTCATCTGCCAAGTTCACTGTAACCTCATCAAGTTGAAAAGTTTTGGAAGATACAACCTGATCTAATGAATTTACAACTGTTCCAGTAGTTTGTCCATTATTTACAACCTGCTGAGTATTAACCTGCTGTACAGTAGTTTTAGCAATAGTTTTCTTGTCTTTTATGAAATTATTATATCCAAAAAAGGCTCCTCCTGCTACCACCGCCAATATTAATATCCCTATAGCAATAATTTTAATTTTAGATGAGCCTTTTTTTTCTGCTTTATTTTCCATGATGTATCCCCCCTACTTAATAGTTAATAATTAATAATTAATAGTTAATAATTAATAATTATTAACTATTAACTATTGAAAATTTCCTGTGTATATTTTTCTCTTATACTTTATAACTTTTTCTACTATTTCATCATTAGATTCTTTTACTAAATATTTTTTGCCATTAATTAAAGTTATTAAACTTTCAGGTATAGCTTCTAGCTTTTCTATAACATCTGCATTTATAATAAATTCTTTATTGTCGAGTCCAGTTAATTTTATCATAAAAATTCTCCTAAATGTACTGTTATATATTATATTATAATTCCAATTTGAGTTAATATGTATAATTTTTTCATTTAACAAGGATTTAAAACGTCTCTATTATTCTAAAATGTAATTTTTTAGTGATAAGTGACATCTTTTCACTAACTTTGTCACTTATCACCTTTTACTAAAGAACAAATAACAAAGAAGAAATAACAGATAATGATAACCATTGTTTGAACTTTGATATTTAAACTTTAAACTTTAAACTTTAATTATGACTATCTCTTTAAATTAATTAAATCTTCAAGTATAGTATCATCTGTAGTTATTATCTTTCCATTGGCTTGAAAAGCTCTAGTAGCTACTATCATATCCGTAAATTGTTGTGCCAAATCCACATTTGACATTTCAAGGGCTCCTTGATTAAGAGAACCATAATTTGTACCAGGGGTTCCGTAAGCTGCATCACCTGAGTTTGGAGATGATTCGTACAGATTTCCTCCATCCTTTACAAGGCCACCTTCATTTTGAAAAGAAGCTAATGCTATTTGTCCCACATGCCATGAACCACCAGCAGTTTTTACGGTTATAATTCCTGTTGATGGCTCTACAGTCCAGGAAGTAACCTTTTCGTTATCTGCAGTAGCTTGATCTGCAGGAGCAGGATCAATTGTCCCATCAGTAGCACTATAATACTGCGCAATTTGAAGACATTTTGGTGGCACAATATTACTAGTATCTGACCCAGAAGCAGTATCCGTAATTGCACCAGTTTTAGAATCTACATTATATCCCATAACATGATATCCATCCTGAGTTAAAAGATGACCTGCTTTATCTAAAGTAAAAGCTCCATCTCTCGTATAATAATAGTTCTTAGTAGTAGTATCCGTACTGCCGCCAGTATTGTCGCTATTGTCGCTATCTCCATTAGGACTAACTACAAAATAGCTTCCTCCTTTATTTGCCATAAAATCCAAACTTCTATTGGTAGTCTGGGTACTTCCTGCAGCAAAATCCGTATTTATACCTGCTATTTTAACTCCAAGACCACTTTGTCTTCCATTTATTCCTCCAAGACCACCACTTACTGGTGAACTTGGATCCGAAAGATTTTGACTCAACATATCTTCAAAAATCATATTTTTAGATTTAAAACCCGTAGTAGATGAATTCGCTATGTTATCTGCCGTTACATTTAACTTTTGCTGATTTACTCTAAGTCCACTAATTGCTGTGTACAATGATGGTAACATATTTTTTCCTCCAATTTTTTATTAATATATTGTTGTCCTGCTTCCTTCACTCCACAGAACATGGCTTCCACTAAAGGTCCAGCCATTTTTATACTATTACTAAACTATCTATGTTAGTAAATACATTGTCATTATTTGAATTTCTATCCAGTGCTGTAATTACTGTTCTATTTTTTATAGATGTAATTAATATTGAATTCTTATAAAGTAGAGCAGATTCACTGCATCCTTTATTTTCTGCCCTATTTATGGCAGAATTTATACTTTTCATGTCATTTTCATTTAAGTTTATATTTCTGCTTTTTAACCTTTCTGCAGCATGATTTGATATAGTAAAACTTGTATCTTTGTTAATTTCACTAGTTAAAGTATCCTTAAAGGATATTTTACTTTTAGGATCATTTACGTTATTTTTTGTATTACTTTTCTCATTATATACTGCTTTTAAATCCGCTGCAAAATACAACTTGCCGTTAATAACTCTATAGCCCATAGATACCTCACCTACTTATCTATGAATTTTCTACGTCTGAAACGTCCTTAAAATCAAAATCCTTTGTAGTTCCATCTGAAAGCTTTACTTTTACTGTTACGCCACCAAATAGTCTTGATACTGATTGAACAACCCCACTGTAATTATTTCCACTAGAATCTTTCTCATCTACATTAACCTTTTTTCCTATAAGTGAAGTTGCATTTAACAACATGTTATTACTAACAGTGAAATTAGTTGTATCTCCTAAATCAACAATCTTTTTTGCATCATCTATGTTGAACTTTTCATATTTATCAATTGTCTTTCCATCTTTGTCTTTTCCCCCTTCCGTAAGCACATTGAGATCTATATCATCTCCATCTTTAATAACTCCAACTACCTGTCCACTTATATTATTTCCCTGCTCATCTGTATCACTAAAAGTCACATATTTATTCATAAGTGAGTTTGCAGTCCCCATCTTAGTTGAACTATTTAAGTTTGCCATCTGTTCTAGAGATGAAAATTGTGCCAGCTGACTTATATACTGAGTTGAACTTTGAGAATCACTGCTAGTTGGATCTTGATTTGCAAGTTCTGCAGATAGTATTTTTAAAAACATATTTTTATCTATGTCATTATTCTTTTTAACTACTTTAGTCCCATTTGAAGTAATATTTGAGTCCTTATCATAAACAGGAGCAGGATAATATTTTTGACTGCTATCATTATTAACCGATGTGGTCATCTTAATTTCCTCCTTACTAAATTGTTACTTAAGCCAACATATTTACATTGTTATCACTGTAATAGTCATTTTCAGGCGTTTCCTCCTCCTGTATGCTATTTACAACTAAATTTTTATTCTTTTTTTCATTATCTTGATTCTGATTTCCATTACTTCCATTTTTGAAGAAAGTTGTGTCTTCATGATATAAGTTCAATGAAAAGCTCTGGACTTTTATGTCATTATTCTGAAGTTTATTTGACAAATCCTGCATATTTGAATTTAAAATATTATAGGCGTCTTTGTTTGAAGCTGTAAGAACTGCTTTCATCTTTCCTTCTTCCATAACAAGATTTATAGTTATATCTCCCAATTCCTTAGGATTAATTTTAACAGTTAACTGTTTCACATTATTTAAATCCATATACTTAAGTGTTTTTATCATATCTGAATTAAAAGTAGCCTTATTTAAATTAAGATTTTGTACATTCTCACCATTTACAAGTATATTGTCTCCCTTGACATTATTAAATTGCGTCATAAAATTAACTGCTTTAGAAATTTTACTGTCCTTAGTATCTTCTCCATCACTGCCTAGTATTTTATTCAATATATCAGTGTTTTTACTGTTACCACTAGTAGAATTTTCATTACTATTTGAAGAATTTTGAAGAGAACTACCTGTTGTGTCTAAATTCTCTATCATTTGTCTATTTGGGATTACAATTTGAAATAAATTATTTGCTGATACATTTTTCCCTGAATTTAAATTATCTGCTAGTTTAGGATTTAGCTTTTGTAAAAGTTCAGCGTATATTTGAAATTTTAAATTACTAACACCATTTTCAGTTGATCCCGGAAGAAGTTCGGATAATTTTGATACAATATTATCTGTTATTTTTTCAGAAAGCTTTTGAGTAAGCTGTCCACTTTTATCAAAATTATTTAAAATATCCACTAAGAAATCAAGTTTCTTATCTACCGTCTTATTCAAAACATCTTTAATATTAGCTGATACACCTTTACTTGAAGTATCACTAAGGCTTTTGGATATTTCCTGGTTTAAAATAAATTGAAGAGAATTTCCTTTTGATAACCCTGACGAATTTTCATCTTTTAAAATATTTGAAATTTCATCACTCAATTCTTTAGTCACTGTATTTAAGAAATTATTTGATTTACTTTGAATATCCTGATTATTTTGAAATAGCAAACTTAAAAGTGAAAGTACACTGTTTTTATCTATACTGCCCTCTTTAATCTTCTGTTTAATATCTGCTATTTCTTCATCTGTAAATCCAGCTTTCTTTAAATAAGTTTCAATTTTAGGATCATCATTTTGTTCACTATTTACAGAATTTTTATTTGAATTATTGGAATTTGAAGGTTGTATTTTCGCTGCATTTTTATCTGTGCTTATTTTAGTTTGATTATCTACATCTTGGCTAGGTGATTTATCTGCAGTAATTTTAGTATTCTGCACATTACTATTACTACTATTATCACTGCTGCTGGATTTAACAAAAGAAGCAAAGCTATTGTTTTCATTTGAATAACTTGATTGAACTTTTGGTGCTTGTACATTCATAGAAGACATCAAATTTAATACATTTACGTTCATTTATTTCACCTCCTTTCAAAGTAAAAAACTATGTATTTTGAACATTTCTAATAAACCCATAAAGGGCAAATTCATCATTTGTCTTCTGTTCTATTCTATTTTGCTCTTTTATAAAGGCAGTTTCTTGTTTTTCCTTTAAAATGTCAACTGTTTTTCTATCTATTTGCCTCTTTTGAAGTTCATTTCTCTTCATTTCAACTACTTTTTCTTTATCCTTTAGTTCAATTTTAGCCTTATCTATACTGTAAACTAAAGCTTTTAAATATTTATGGGTTATTTTTTGTTCAATAACACTTTTAAAGTTGGACATATTATTGTATTTCTCATAATTGGCTTTTAATAAATCTAGTTTTTCTTTTACTTTCAAGCTTTCTCTTTTAGCCTGCTGAAATTCTCTTTTGCTTTCTTCTTCCTTGTCTATTCTTATATCAAGCAATTTCTGAAGTCTAAATTTATATTTACCCATATATCCTCCTTTGTTCAATTCACAATTTACAATGTACAATTCACAGTTTAGAGTCCCTATTGAAATATTTTTTTCAATCCTTCAACACTTTCTTTAAAGGATGAACTTTCATTCACATCCTGCTTGAGATAGGCAATTATTTTATCGTAATAAGCTACAGCCTTATCTATTTTTTCGCTGCTTCCTTTTACATAAGCACCTATATTTATTAAGTCCTCGGAATTTTTATAAGTTGAAAGCATATCCCTTGCAAAAGAAGCATTTTTTTTATGATCACTTTCAGCTATTTCCGACATAAGCCTGCTTATACTCGCAAGTACATCTATGGCAGGATAATGATTTTTATTGGCTAAGGTACGTGATAAAACTATATGTCCATCAAGTATACCTCTTACTGCATCTGCAATAGGTTCGTTTAAATCATCTCCATCTACTAGTACAGTATAAAAAGCTGTAATGGATCCTATATCTGATGTTCCTGCTCTTTCCATAAGTCTCGGAAGTTTGGCAAATACGGAAGGTGTATATCCCTTAGTTGCTGGAGGTTCCCCGATAGCAAGTCCTATTTCTCTTTGAGCCATGGCAAATCTAGTGACGGAGTCCATCATCAAAATTACTTTCTTACCCTTGTCCCTAAAATACTCTGCAATAGCTGTAGCTGTAAAAGCTCCCTTTAATCTAACCAAAGCTGGCTTATCTGAAGTAGCACACACTATGATTGATTTTTTCATTCCTTCTTCTCCCAGGTCTTTTTCTATAAAATCCTTAACTTCTCTGCCTCTTTCACCTATTAAAGCTATTACATTTACGTCTGCTTCAGCATATTTTGCAATCATACCAAGAGTAGTACTCTTTCCCACACCGCTTCCTGCAAATATTCCTATTCTCTGTCCTTGACCGCAGGTTAGAAAACCATCTATTGCCCTTACTCCCGTAGGAATGACTTCAGTTATTCTCCTTCTCTTTAAGGGATCTGGAGGCTCTGTATCAAGTGGATAAGGTACTCCACTTGATATAGTAGTACCATCTAGAGGATTCCCAAGTCCATCAAGTACCTTACCAAAAAGATCATCCGAACATCTCACATTTAAAGGCATCCTCTCTGGTACTACTCTGCAACCTGGTGAAATTCCAATAAGTTCCCCAAGAGGCATTAAAATTACATTGCTTTCATTAAATCCAACAACTTCACAGGAAATCTTACTATTTTCCTCATTATAAATATGACATACTTCTCCCACAAAGGCTCTAATGCCCTCTACCTCTACAGTTAAGCCAATAACTTTTTTCACAATTCCTTCTTGATAATTATAAGTGGCCTCCTTTACTTTTCTATTAAGCCTATCAAAGTTTATAGTTATCACAAAATATCACCTCTAACTGCAGAAACTTAACTTTCATCCTGAATTATTTTCTTTATTTTATCATAGGCAATATCTATGCCCAGAACCATTTTTCCATTATCTCTTTCTATAACTACACTACCTTCTTCTAAAGATTCATCTGGTATTATAAAAATATCACCTTTAAAAGGCAG
>DAIMMR010000188.1:0-7377 GCA_036720575.1 Clostridium sp. | reverse complement strand
TTAAATTATATAACAGCTCTTCCTGGTATAATAAGCTTTTCTCCAGCTTTTATACCATCGGGATCTTCTATGCTGTTTAGTTTCACTAAGTTTTCCACTGTAGTATAATATTTTTTAGCTATTTTCCATAAGGTATCCCCCTGCTGGACTACATATATAGTCAGGCTAGATTTTTTATCCGGGAACTCCCCTTCTAAGGTATCTATATTTACTAAAAATTCCTTATGAGTAATATAGTTTACCCGAGCATAAACCTCTATCACTGCTTTTATTGCTATAGTGTCTACTTCTATTTCTCCTTCTATACTTTCCAAAGACACCTTTGCTATACACTGCATATCAATTTTACTTTCAGGTATATCCACACTGCAGTTAAAAGGTATTTCCTCGTTAGCCTTGTCTATTTGATTTTCTGAATTTTTATATAGTGTCTTGGCATTTAAAACTCCTTCTACAATAACCTTATCCTCTACTATTTTCTTATCAGTTATGCACACATCTCCATAACACATAATTACTTCTGCAGGTTTAATTTTTTCATTTATTTCTATATTGGATTTAACCATACTTTGAGTAGTATTTTGTCCATGCATAACATTCAATTCATAATCTTCTTTTTCCATTTGCATAAGGGAAGATGGAGAATATGCATCTTCTATTATATCCATATCTTCTTTATACATAACCTTAGTATTGGATTTCACAAGTACTTCTATCTCAACTATTCTGTTTTCCCCTAAATCATCTTCTCGCATAGTGTGTTCTATTTCATCAATGTTAAAATCGGTATGGCTTTCCATAGAAGGATTAACTCCCTGCATTGGAAGTTCCTTATTTACAAACACATCTTTTTCTATGCATACAATATCTCTTGTGTCCTTTCCCCTATAGAGCATTCTAATAAGCACATAAGCTTCTACAGATATTTTATCTTCTAACACCTTTATATCTTTTTTATGAATATTTATATTATATTCTAGTACACTTCCAACCTGCGGTTTGTCCACAGATATCTGAATTTCAGTTTTAGCAACTAAATCTCCTGAAATTGTACCCACTATTTTATCTACAGTAGCAGGATTTTTTAACATCTGTATGTCCTCAGATCCAGTTACATCTTTTATAACCTCAAATTCATATTTTTTATACACTTCTGCCTTTAATTTTATAATTCCCTCAATAGCTATTTTTCTCTCATTTGCTATAGTACAATTCATATGTTCCACATAACAATCTGAATCACATAACATCATATGTTCTGTACCGGGTACCTCCACATAATTGGAAAATGTTCCTGTATAATTGACACTGTAAATGCCCATGTTTTCGCTTTCTTCTGCTAAATAAAGCAAAGTATATTCTATTTTACCCTCTACAAATACTTTATCCTGCATCACTTCTTTATTAGTTATACTTGGCTTTGCATTAAGAATTAAAATTTCTTTAACATCCGGATTTGTATCAGGTATTACATATTCTGCTTTTATAACAGTATCCGAAAAATCTTCGGCCAGTAACTGTTCACATTCTATATTTTCTTTAATAAAATCTATGCTCATATTTATTACCTCCTCCATAAAAACCTACTATTTATTTATATAAATTTGAGGTAAAAAATATGCTACTATTGTAAAGATTTTTATGCTGTCTATTAATATTGACATTTAAAGAATTTTGACGTAATATTAAATTGGTTGTTAACCATATAACCTCTCATAAATTCTCAATACCCTTTTATACCATAGTTGAAAGATGGAATTAGCCATCTTTCTTCTTACCCTATAGAATTAAAAATAGTATATAGAATGATAATTATTTAAGATTATTATTCTATATACTATCCTTAATTCTACTAATTACCACTTAGAAAAGAGTAAAGGTAGTGGTTCCTGTAATTTGATTTGATTAATATTGCAAAAATAAATCAGCTATTTGATACCAATTTACGCCATTTTATGCTGGGAAAACTAACTGAACTGTCTTAGTTAAAACATCTGAATAGCTATATGTCACTTTCCTTTGGGTGTCACTTTCTAATCTAATCACAAATATACTAGGATAAGCTCTTTCTATCGTTCCCTTATTAACAAAAACTTTTCTCCTACCTCCATTTGCTTTTAGGGTTACCTTATCTCCCACATGATTTTCAATATTTTTTCTTATAGAAGCTAATACATTAGATCCTTCCATCATTCCAAACACCCTCTTTCAACATTTTATATTATACTCCCTATCTGGTATTATGTCAATTAAACTTTTTAGTATATCAGTTAATAAATCACTTTGTCAATATTAATTTTTTGTAAACAGAACCAGGATACTTCTATTTATAGCATTTTATATTGTTATTTCTTTAAGTCACTCATATATACAATAATATTTACTATTTTTATGATTTTTATACATAGAGTGATTTTGGAAATCCTTCTCTATACTTTCCTCTTGTTTGTAATCCTCCAATACCATTAGTTCTTGTTATAGTATTTTCTAATGCCTCTTGAATGGATACAACTTTTTCTATATTGGTATACGCTATTTTTTCGCACAAAAATACTGGGTCCAAACAATGAATAAGCACTCTACTAGGTGAGCTTGCAAAATTAGCTCCTGAATCTAAAATTTTCTCGTAGCAGGACTGGCATGCCCCTGCAAATATTACTAAATCATCATAGTTAGATTTGTAATTTCTGAGCTCGGATACTGTTTTTACAAAATACTTGGAATTTTTGTAGTTGTTTAAATCTGTATAGTCCTTAGTACCTTTAGCTATAGCATCATGTCCTGTAATCACAACTATATCAGGCTTAATTTCCTTTGCTAACTCCACTATCTGACCAGGTTGATCTTTCTCCGGTATATTTTTCCCAACTACATCTAATAAAAGTTGTTTATATACTTTAAGACATACATCTAAATATTCCGAATCTCCATCTATGTGAAGTATCTTTCCTGGTCTTCCAAAAGTCAATTCTTTGCCTGATTTATGGGATAAAAATTTTGTTATATTGTATTCTTGCCTGAACCCTCCCCTGCTTGCTAAAATGTCTTTAATAGATCTATTAACTTGTCTACTAAATATCTTTTCACTTTCTGTAAGAGAATCTTCAGATACAGGTTCTAAATCATCTTCAGCTGAATCTGCAATTATTCTCAAATTTATTCCCTTTAGAATATATAGTTTTCCTTCTGCTTCTTCCTTCACATCTATTATTTTAAAAGTTATATCTCTATCGTAAGATTTCCTTACCACTACATCTCCTATTTTCATATTTTCATACATCCCCATATAAAAAGTCATGGTATATATTATGAATACAATGCCTTTTAAGTGCAAAAAATAAGGACTATACCGGATTTAATTTAAAATTCCAGGTATAGATCCTAACCTTCTTTGATAATTTTACTTCTGGTTATATATTTTTTTAAATTTCTCAATAAAATCAATATATTTACCCTGCTCAGAAATTAATTCCTGAAGTTTATTATTATAAGTCTTTAAAGGCCAATTGACTTCGTTATAGTAGTATCTATTAGCCAGCCTCCAAAATCTTTGAGGAAATAGCAAAAAAGCAAATATTACCCTGTATTCTTCTTCTTTAATAGGGCTAACTTCATTATATGAATTAATTATAAGCTCTGCATTAGCTATATCCCAATTGGACCTTTTTAAAACCTTACCCATAAAAGACGAAATATCATAAGCCCTAACTTCCCTTTTACAATAGTCGAAGTCTATTACATTTACTTTATTATTATTATCAATTACTATATTGTGATAGGTAAAATCGTGATGACAAAAGCCTTCTTCCTTTTCTGTAATATTACATAACTCATCATATTTAGAATCATTCAATACCTCTATGGCCTTTCTTCCAAAATCTTTATAAAACTGAACTTCTTTAGTGTAATTTAAGTCAAAATTTCCCTTGTTGCTTTTTTTTCTACCCATATCTCTCATTTTATCAAGAGCTTTAACTCTTTTTTCCATAAGGTGGTGCCACCTACCAAGATCTGTCTTCAATTTGCTGTTTTCCGGCGGCTCATATCCCTTGGAAGCTGCATGCAAATTTGCCAGGCACTTAGAGGCATTTATGACATCATCTCTATTTTTAAAATCACATTCCCTGCCGCTAATCCATTCGGAAAGGGTATATATATCTTCATTTACAAGTGCATATGGATTTCCATCTACATTATTGCAATACTTATCTACATATGGGAACCCATTTTTTATAAGATGCTCCTTTGCTCCATAAACAAACAGAAGTTTTTGAGTCCCATAGTTTACCTTTTTTAAGCACTTCATTCCTTTGTCTGTTTTTAGAAGATATACTCCTTTGCTTGGTTTTATATTTTCAATTTTTACATCAAATTGTCTTTCTATTTCAAATTCTCGCATCATGTTAATCACCCCTATATATTTATATGAGGTCCTAAATTAATTTAGAAGAATATTAACATTTTGAGCTTTATTTTAATATAATGAAATATACTAATTTAGAGAGGAATAACTTTATGAAAATAGGCATTGATGGACGTGCCGCAAAATGGTATAGAGGTACTGGTATAGGTACTTATACTTACCAACTACTAAATTGTTTAAATAATATTGATAATATAAATAATTATTTACTTTTCATGCCGGAGGGATTTAGAGACAATATAAATTTTAAAAAAAATTTTAGACTAGATACGCTCCCTCAAGACAATAATCACAACTTTTGGCAAGAAGTCAATGTACCCAATACAATAAAAGATACTAATATACAATTGTATCATGTTCCTCAAAATGGAGTTGGGCTTCCAATTCACAAAAATTGTAAATTTGTCATAACTCTTCACGATGTAATTCCCTATAGAATGCCTTCAACCGTAAGTGATAGATATCTCAAGGTTTTTTCAGATTATATACCTAACGCAATACCCCAATGTGATGGGATTATTACGGTTTCAAATTTTTCTAAAAAAGACATCATGAAGGCCTTTGATTTCCCAGAAGACAAAATATATGTTACCCCTCTAGCCAGTGAAGAGATATATAAACCCCTGGATAAAAGAATAAGCAAATATGTTGCTAAAAGATATTACTCTATAAGTGGAGATTATATACTATACGTAGGTGGATTTAGCCCAAGGAAAAATATACTTGGACTTATAGAAAGCTTCAGTAAATTAGTGTCTTCATATAAAAGTCCTTTAAACTTAGTTATCGCCGGTAACAAAGGAATATCCTACAGCATATATAAAAATCGTGCTGAAGAATTAAATATATCGGATAAAGTTATATTCCCAGGTTTTATATCTATGGATCATCTTCCATATATATATAACGGGGCTGAATTATTTGTATATCCTTCTTTTTACGAAGGATTTGGTCTTCCTCCAATAGAGGCTATGGCCTGTGGAATACCTGTAATAGTATCAAATACAACTTCCCTTCCTGAAGTAGTTGAAAACGGTGCTCTTCTCGTAGATCCTACAGACCAAACTAATTTATATGAATCCATGTTAACCGTACTTTCAGATAATAACCTTAGAAATAAATTAATATCCTCAGGTATGAAAAGAGCTTCTGAACTAAGTTGGGGGAAAACTACCCAAAATACCCTGGATGCATACAACAAAATTCTAAGAAAATAACCAATTTAAAATTGTAAGAAACCGCATATATCTTTGAAATACATAGATTCTAAGGATATATGCGGTTTCTTACTTACTTTATTTATTTTTTTAAATATATTATTTACCTAATGTAGAATTTTATCTCTAAATTCCTGTAAAAATTCTTTTCTATCTTCTTTATATCTAGTTTTTCTCTTCAATCTATCTAAAAATACTTCTTCTTCCCACTCCTTACGCTTACTATAATAATCTCTAGCTATAGTGTAAAAATCATTAGGGAAACTTAACATAGCATATAGTACTTCAAGTTCCCTACGACTTAAAGTATTTTTATTGCAATAACTGTTTATTATAGAATTAGTTTTATCTATATCAAAGGCAAAATTTTTAATAACTTTGTTTATAAAATTACAAAGATCATGAACTTTAAGGTCTATGATAGCATAATCAAAATCTATAAAATATGCTTGATTTTCATTTATTAATATATTATGGTACGCTAAATCGTGATGGCATACTACTATTTTATCCTCTTCGCTACACAATTTATAGTAATGAGATTGTTGAAGCAATATTATGCTTTTTTCTATTTCTTCTATATAGTAGTTCCAATTTTTTATAAATATTTCGTCAAACTCTGTCTTTTTCTCATGAATATTTGCTATATTTTTAAAAAATTCCATTTCTTGAATTCTTCTCTTAAAAGAATCAATCAATTTTCCATTATTACTCTTGTTATATATACCTGTCTTAAATCCTTCAGAAGCAAGATGAAATTCGCCTAAGCCTTCTGCTGCAATATTCAGTTCTACAGGATTACTAAAGTTACATTCCGTTCCGTGTACTGTATCCATTATACAATACATATCTCCATCCCAAATAGTATATATTTCTCCTGCTTTATTCTTCACAAAATTTATTATTCTAGGAAATTTTGTTCTCACATAATTTAAGACATTATATATAAACTTCAGCTCATCTAAAGTATAATCTACTTTTTTTAATATTTTTTCTCCTTTGTCTGTAGAAATCATATATACACTTCTAACCGGTACAACATCATATACTTTTAAATCAAATCTATCAAAAAGCTTTGTACACAAATCATACTTGGTTAAATATTTTTTTTCACCATATCTGTCTACCAATTCTGCCTCCCCCTTACCATCTAAAATTTAATTAGACTCTCTCCATCTTCATCTATAGCTTTATTTAATTTAAGTATATATTCTTTTTCCGTCCAATTTTTTGTACCATATATATATTTGCTGCAGCATTTCATAACCTCATAAGGATAAGAAATCATTGACAAAATAAACTGCACACTACTATTTTTTAAATGTTCGTACTTACAAAATTCCATTATAATTTTATAAAAATCTACATTTATGCCTTTCCTTTTTATTCTGTTTAAAAAATATACTGCATCCATTTCCACCATGTTATAACAGCATCCTTCTATATCTATAACTTCTATATCTCTTTTTTTTCTTAGGTTATTAAAATACGTGTTTCTAAGACACATTTCCTCTCTTTTCATGCTTCTAATTATTAAATTCCTATAATTATTTTCATACAAGTTATCCATACAGATTTCTGCCCTTATTAAATATTTTTTCCCTATTTGATCTAATTTTTTCTGAAATATAGTCTTGTTTTGTACCTTCTCTATTCTATCTAGATATTTTTTCAATTTCTTTGTATAAACCTTATACTGTTCTACTTCTTTTCCTATATTGTTATATAATCGTTTAT
>DAIMMR010000187.1:0-7382 GCA_036720575.1 Clostridium sp. | reverse complement strand
CAAATACACGTTTGTAGAGTAGGAAAAATATTTAAATTGTTTATTTTAATGAATAATATGTTATTTATGTGTCGGAAAGGGGATAGGGATAAATGAACGGAGATATTAAGTTTTTAAAAGAGTTGCAAGATGAATTAAGAACTCAAGAGAATGATTGTCAAGCTGCACCAAGATTTTGGACTATTGGAGACTATAAAATGATTCCTTGTCCAGAGGGATATCAAGATGATTATCATGTTAATGCACCTAATAGGGATTATTACGGTAGTCTAAACGACTTATTGAATGATATTAGAAGAGAAGAGTATGAAAGCTATCCCGATGATGTAAAAGAAGAATTTAGAGACATTGGATGTGAGATTTCTGCTATTAATTGGCTTAAGGAACATTATGATGAAGATGCTGAAATTGTACCAGTAGTAGAAGAACATATTATTCATCCCAATACTATGTTTCTTACAAAGGCAGAGGCAAAAGAGCATTTAAGGCTAAATCATTATCATTATTCTCCAAAAGCTCACACTTACGCAATGACTGCATGGAGAGCTCCAAAAGTCGAAAGATTGTTAAAGATATTAGAAACATTTGATTGGAGAGATATAGAAACAGATAAAGAACATGTATCAAAGATGGCTAAACGATTAAAAGATTTTGAGCAAAAGTATTTAGAGTAGTTAAGACGTATAACAAGAAAAATATACAATAAAAGATTTGTTTTATAGAGATAGTATGTTTTTATGTGAAGGAGGTTTATATGGTGAGTTACATTGCATTGCAATTAATTATGTTTATTCCATTTTATTTAATATGGAAAAATGATTGTAAGACCATTGGTAAAAGTAACTTGGCAGTAAGTCTAGGGGAACGATTTATAGCATGGTTGATATTCTGTCCGATATGGGCAATACCAATCATTAAATGAATTGTTATAAAAGAACAAATTTAACGTGAAATGAGGTGAGTTGTTGAGAGAATTAAGAAGAATTGATGTATTGCTAAACGAAGATACAGGCGAAAGATTTGATAAAGGAGATATAGTCAAAATAACTACAAATGGGACGTATAGCAGAGTACATATAGGTAGAATTGATTGTATAGATACTTTACAATTAACCTTAGACATGAGTAAAGACTACCAGAGTTATACAAATAAGTTTAAATATGACGAGATTCTTAGAATTGACAAGGTAGTGGAATTTGTGAATGAAAAATGAGGTGAAATATGAAGTCAATTAAAGAAGATTTTGATGAATATATACAAGGTTCAAATGAATTATATTGGTGGAAGACTAGTCTTGAAAATGATTGGGAAAGTGGTAAAAAGATAAATAAAAGAAAATATCAAAAGATATGCAACTTATATGAAGAAAGGCGACAAAGAGCAAGAGAACTTTGTCCTGTTGGAAGATTTATGCCACCACATTTTCCACCTCCACCACCGCCTAAAAAGTAACCAAAGAAGTAGATAGAATTGGACATTTATTAGGGGTAATTGAGGAGGTATAATTATGTATTTATATAACTTGTATGGATACGAACATAATACAGTTTTAACACATGAAAAAGAGTTTACAGAAGAAGAATTTACATTAATGTGTAATGAAGCGCCAAAATTTATTATTGAATATGAATCTGGTGATGAATATTGCTATGATGACACAGAAATAATAAATCATTTAATTACAAAACATGGGTTTTATAAAGCAGAATATCAAGCCAGTTTATTTACCGATTAAAAATAAATAAACTATTCTGGAAATAAGAGTGAATTAAGAAGATTTATTCAAAAATGCTTAAAAGAAAATGGTTATAACGAATAGGAGGTGAAGATAATCAAAGTCAAAGATAGATTGGATAAATTAAAACAAGACAACTATAGAGTTATACATATACTATATCCCGAAGGCGTACAAATGGACAAATATGATTGGATTAGAATATACGAATCAAAACATAAAGGTTGTATAGACAGAATGATATATAATCTAGATGTCAAGGACATTGATAGATTACCACAACATATATTAGAAATTGAGTATGATAGAGAAGATGTATGGTTTATAGGTACTGATTTATCTTTAGATTTAGTTATTAATATAAAATAGGCAAAATGAGTATAAAATTCAAATTATTAAAATTAAGAATGGCTTGTTTACTAGGTTGTAGAGGTTGATAATGTTGATAAAACAGTCGTTTTAATGGGAGGTGGGTATTGTGAAAAAGTTAGCACATATAATAGTTTATTTATGTAGCACGTGGTTTGTAGCATCTGGTATATTATTGATGATGGGCAAATTAAGTATGTCAGATAAAACAGCAGGATTAGTATTAATATGTTTTGGATTATGTGAGTTATTATGGATGATACATTTAAGAAAAGTTGATAAATAATAAATAAATTATAAAGTAATTTGACAATAATTGCGTAATGTGATATTCTATATATGTAGAGGGAGGTGAAAGACGTGAATGAATTGTTAGTAAAGTATAAACACGTAAATGATTCTAGTGAAAGGGGTTGTATTTTATCAAATATATATAATGGTAGAGTAGCTGATTTAATACCAATAGTTAAACAAGTTGATTCGATTCAATTAGAAGAAAATTGGTATAAATATGTGAGTTGTGAGTTTATTCCAAGTGCAGATATAGGAATTTTAGATGTTTTATACATATATGTTGATGGTTATGATGATTAATCATAAATAAATTATAAAAAGGAGGGAGAAGTATTGAGTTTCAAGCTTTATGAACTAACAGAATTATATCAAAACATATGGGAGTTAGTTGGTGATGATGAAGTAGACGTAGGAACTTTGGAGTCTGCATTAAGCCAAGTTGAAGACAACATAGAATCAAAATCTGAAAGTATAGCCAAATTAGTGAAGGGGATAGACGGAGATATAGAAGCACTTAAAGAAGAGGAAAAACGACTAGCCAAAAGAAGAAAGACACTTGAAAATAAACAAAACAATATAAAACTATATTTAGAAAATCAACTAAAAGCAATGGATATAGATAAGGTAAAAACTCCACTTTTTACTATATCAATTCAGAAAAATCCACCATCGGTACATATTTTAAACGAAGAATTGATACCTAACAAATATAAGAAAACAGAAACAACAATATCAATATCTAAAAAAGACTTACTTGAAGATTTAAAATTAGGTGAAATTATTGATGGAGCAGAAATTAAACAAGAGAAGTCTTTAAGAATTAAATAAATTTATAAAAGGAGAGATGTGTTAATGGGTTTTAACTTTAATGTTCAAGATGCTGTTAGAGAAAAAATATATCCTAAAATTGGAATATTTAGTCCATCAGGTGGAGGTAAAACTTATACATCACTAAGATTGGCTACTGGAATGGTTGAAGAAATGAAAAGAAGTGATGGTAAAGATTATGAGATTTGGTTAGCTAATAACGAAGGTGATAGAGGAAAATACTACGCTAATGAATTTGACTATAAAATAATTGAATTATCACCTCCACACGAACCAGAAATGTACATAGAATTAATAAACTTTGCTGAAAAGAACGAAAAATGTGGAGTATTAATAATTGACTCTTTCACAAAAGAATGGGCTGGCGAAGGTGGATGTTTAGATATTGCACAAAAGCTAGGTGGTCAGTATCAAAAAGCATGGAAAAATGTAACACCAAGGCACAGAGCATTAATGGATAAATTAGTAGAGTCTAAATTGATTATTATCGCTACCATGAGGGGCGAAGATCAATACGTAATGTCACAAGATGAAAAAAGTAACAAAACAAACTTAGAAAAAATTGGATTGGGTGCAAAACAAGGTAAGGATTTTGAATATGAATTTACATGCACTCTATCACTAGAACAAAAAACTAATAGTGCAGAGTCCTTCAAAGATAATACTCATTTATTTGAAAATATGCCATCAAGAAAACTTACAGAAGATGATGGTGTAAAAATCATTAAATGGGCTAACGAAAGTTCCATAGAGCCACTAAAACATAATAAACCTGTTTTTAAAGATACAAAAAATACTAATTCAGATGAATTAAAGTCCATAGTCACTCTTATAGATACAATAGCAAAAACAAAAGCTAAAACAAACAGAGATGGAGTAGCAAAAGCAATCACCACACATCACAATAGTGCTAATTATAATTCTATCGAAGATGTAGAAGTGGCTAAGAAAGTATTAGAATCATTACAGGAATTACAATAATAAATTATAAAATATAGGGGGAAGTATAAAACAGGGGGTGGATGTCGGAGAAGAAATATGGAAAGACATCAAAGGATATGAAGGCTATTACCAAGTGAGTAATTTAGGGAGAATTAAAAGTTTAATAGGGTGGAATGGACATCAATATATTAAACGTGAGAAGATATTAAATCCTAGCAAACAAAAGGTTAGTGCAAGTAATACGTATTTTCGTTTAATTGTTAGTTTGATAAAAAATAAAAAAGTCAAATATTGTAAGGTTCACCGATTGGTTGCTATGGCTTTTATAGACAATCCTAGCAACAAACCATACATTAATCATTTAGATGGTGACACAACTAACAATTGTGTTGAAAACCTAGAATGGTGTACTCAACGAGAAAATGTTATTCATGCCGTCAAAACAGGATTGAAGGGTAAAATTAATATCCCGAAAGAAGAATTGACAAAATTATATATTGACGAAAGACTAACCATGCACCAAATTGCTTTAAAGTATGGTGTTTCTGATACTTTAATTATGGAGAGGTTAAATGAGTATGGCATTCAGACAAGAAGTAATTCAGAAGCAAGAAATATATATGGTTTAACAGAGAAGTTTATTATTAATGAGTTGAAAAATAAGACACAATCTGAATTAGCAAATGAAGTTGGATGTGACCCATCATTAATAAGTCACTATCTAAAACGTATAAATGAAAGGGGATATATTTATGACAAATGTAGTAGTGTTAGTAGGTAGAGTTGTTTCTGACCCTGAATTAAAGTATTTACCCAACGGGGGTGTGCCTGTGACTAATTACACACTTGCTGTTGATAGAGGATTATCAAAACAAAAGAAACAAGAAGCAGAATCAAAAGGACAACAAACAGTAGACTTTATTAATATTGTTACATTTAATAAACCAGCAGAAACAGTAGCGAACTACATGAAAAAAGGGTGCATGATGGCAGTAGAAGGAAGGTTACAAATAAGAAATTGGAAAGATCAAGAAGGGAAGACAAGATATAATACCGAAGTGGTTACAACTAATTTTCAATTCTTAACTTTCCCACAAGAAAACCAGCAACAAAATAATCAACATGATGGATATCATCCTATAGATAATGAGGATTTGCCGTTCTAATAATTTGGGGCTTAATCGCCCCTCCTTCACCAAGGAGGTGAATTATATGAAATGTAGATACAAACATTGTAAATTAGGTGGAGAAGTTGAGAAAGAAGAAGCTATAAAAGTTGGAAGTGCATATTATCACAAAGAATGCAGAAAAGAGATTGAACATAAAAAGCAGATAGAAGATTTATATTACAATAAGTTCAAATTAAGTGAAAATATTGGTCAGGTTAAATCTGCAATAAACAAATATGTCAACGAATACGAAATAGGATATATATTATTTATTCTTAATCAAGATATAAAATTAAACAGTATATATGGAGTATCATACTATTTAAAAGATAATAGATTTAGAGATGATTATAATAAAGCGAAAGCAAAACTTATTAAGTTTGACATAAATGAAATTGAAGTAGAAAAACCTAAAGAAATAAAATATAAAAAACCTAAAAAACAACAATTGTGGGGTGATATAGTTTTAAAAGGGGAGGATACCAATAAAAAAATTGACATATCAAGAGGTTAAACATTTTGTAGAAACTGAAAGTAATAGTGATTGCAAGTTATTGAGTGAAGAATATAAAAACAATTCAACAAATATGCTGTTTCAATGTAAATGTGGAGCGAAATTTAAAACTACATTTGCTAACTTTAAAAGTCAAAGTAAACAACAATGTAATAAGTGCGGTATAAAAATTAAAAGTCGTAAAAAGTCGCTTTCATATGAAAAAGTTAAGTATTTCATAGAAGTCAAAAGTGGTAGCGGCTGTACATTATTAAGCAAAGAATATAAAAATAATATGACTAAAATGATATTTGAATGTAAGTGTGGAAATATCTTTCAGACGAGTTTTTCAAAATTTAAAGACAGAGGCAAAAGACAATGCAACGAATGTAGTTATAAAAACAGAGCTAATAAATTAAGGAAAACTATAGATGAATTTAAGAAAGAAATTTATGAAAGAGTAGGAAATGAATACAATATACTCGAAGGTGAGAAGTATATCAACAGCAAAACACATATTAAGATGAAACATGAAATATGTGGCTATATATGGAGTGTTAAACCTGATTCATTTCTACATTCAAACTATAGGTGTCCACAATGCAACGAATCCAGCTACAATAGAGACACAAATCAATTCAAGCAAGAAGTTTTGGATTTGACAAATAAAGAATATATGGTTCTGGGTGAATATAAAAATGCTAGAACTAGAGTGCTTGTTAAACATAATATAGAAGAATGTCAACATGAGTGGTACGTATTTCCTGATAATTTTTTGCGAGGGAGCAGATGTCCTCAGTGCAATATATCTAAAGGTGAAGAGAAAATCAGACACTATCTCGATGAGAATGACATAAATTATAAAACACAACATACATTTGATAATCTGATGGGTATTGGTGGTGGATTGTTAAAATTTGATTTTGCAGTATTTGGTTTAAAGAATAACTTAGTAGTATTAATAGAATATGACGGAGAATTTCATTTTGAAAAACAATATTCTGATGATAAGTTTGAAAGAGTAAAGATTCATGACAAATTCAAGAACCAATATTGTAAAAACAACAATATTCCATTACTAAGAATCCCATATTGGGAATTTGATAATATTGAAGAAATATTACATAATCAATTAGACAACTATATAAAAGGAGGTAATGCATGAAGCGTATTGAAGACGTTTATGATATTTCAGCAGAAACTGGTGTATTATGTACACTTATACAAAATCCTGACTTTATATTACATAGCGAAACACTATCTCCATCTTACTTTTATAAAAAAGAGAATGGGGCGATATATTGGGCTATACAAGAGCTTTATCAGAAGGGTATAGACAAGATAGATGAATTCAATATAATTACACAGATAAACACCAATAAAGGCGTTAAAAACATTATAGAATCCTACAGTAAGGATTTTATAAAAGAACTAGTTGATAACTCCGAATATGTTGCTAGAGGAACAAAAGAAGAATATCAAGAGATAGCAAATAGACTGATTACATTAAGTTTCAAAAGAGATACATATAATAAGTTGAAATATTTTCAA
>DAIMMR010000186.1:0-7405 GCA_036720575.1 Clostridium sp. | reverse complement strand
TAGGTTGGAAAGGATTAAAGGAAGCTATCACTTCTCGAAGTGGTAGTAGTTCACCAATATAAATCATAAAAAGCCTCAAAGGCTATTATTCATAGTCTTCAAGGCGTGATTCTGCTTCCTCTCTTGTATTGCACTCAAAATATTTATCTCCCTTAGTTAAAAGCCTTATATCTTCTTCTTTTAATTTGCTTGTCTTTATATCAGTTACATCTCTCTTTTCATTTTCTATAAACATATTCCCCTGATTGTCCGTCTTATATATAGCAATTAGACCATTCTTTATTCCAAGTACATATTTATTAGGCTCATATTTATCCACTTCTTTTACAAGTACTACTTCTTTTGCACCGAACTTATTAACCTTATATCCAGCAGTTTTGTATATATTTTCAACTTCATTTTTGGTTTTACCTGCTAATTTTCCAGCCAATTCTTCTTTTTCCGTCTTAAGTTCTCCACTTTTATTATATTTTATTTTAAATATAATTTTAGCTTTTTCAGGAACAGTTGTATTTATATTAGAATTTGTCTTTACAGTGTCATAAGTTTTATTTCCTTGTCTAACCTGTTTTATTTCTCTATCCATATTTACATTTTGAAATCCAACTACACATATGTAACAACTTAAACCTAAAATTAAAATAGTAAATATAACCAATACTATTGTACGAGCTTTTCTATTATCCATAATATTCCTCCTTTTTGAATATTATGGACACTTATCTTAATTATATACACTATATTAGGATTATTTTAACTTTATAGTAGTATTATTCTTATCGCAGAATAAAATTTTATTTTTAATCACAACATTTCCCTGTCTGTCACTTCTCCATACTACAATGCCTTTATTTGCTAATCTTTTTTCAACTCGTTTATCTGGTGTATTTATTCCATCACTAGTTACAATTGCTACTTTAGGTTGTAGCTTATTTAAAAATTCTACCATTGTGCTGGTATTAAGACCATGGTGTGGTACCTTTAGTACATCACATTTTTTAAGCTGTTTTGTCCTTATCATGTCATTTTCTTCTCTTTTCTCACAATCTCCTGGAAATAAATAATTTAAACTTCCTATTTTGCCTTGAAGTACAATTGAATTGTTGTTCTCTACACTGCCATCTTTAAATATAGGCCCAACAGCTTTAAGATTCATACCATAATGTTTCACACTCCAATCTTTTCCTATGTATTCCACAGATACTCCCATCTTAAATAATTTATCTGCTATAGAATATTTAATATTATTTTCATGATCAGGTAAATATACTTTATGAACCTTTACCGACTTAGCTATATTACATATACCATCATAATGATCATCATGATAATGAGTTAATATTATTCCTTCTATTTTATTTACATTATTTGAATTTAAATATTTTATAACCCTGTTAGTATAGTATGCGGCTCCTGAATCTATTAAATAATTTTTATTATCTAACTTTATTAAAGTACAATCACCTTGGCCTACATCTATAAAATGTACTTCACAAATACCATATTTAGCAAAAGTACTATTACCCATAAGCATTATAACAATAAATACCATAACAATTAATTTTTTCTTCAAATTAATACAAGCCTCCATCTATTAGGCATTTGAAAGAAAATAACAAGTCAAAGATGCTTAGGACTTTGTTTATCAGACAAGGAGGCAGGTTCCGCAGATAGTGAATCCTATCTAAGGGTTCTACCGACGCAGTATGATAAAAAATAGGCTAGCATACTGACTAGTTATTTCTTTGAAAATGCCTTAATTACTGTATTTATTTTTTGTATAAAAATCAGTTATATTCTAAAGTTTCACAAAAAATAATCTAAGGTATATGAAAGAAAATAACAAATCAAAGATGTGACGCAAAATAGGCTAGCATGCTGACTAGTTATTTTTTTGAATATGCCTAAGTAAAATATGGTATACTAATAATAAAAATATTTAAACAATAAAAAGGAGTGAAGTTGTTCTTATTAACCTAATAATTCATGGTTGATATAGACATTATAATTATGAAACTTAAAAAAATTATATCTATATTCGTTGTTATTGTTTTAGCATTATACGGTTCATTTTATGTAAGGAATAAATTAATTAATAGGCATAATAGAGTTAACAGAGCTGTAGTAAAAGTTGTCATACCTGAAGGATATACAAATGAACAAATAGGAAAGACATTAGAAAAATCAGGATTAGTTACAGAAAAAGATTTTATAAATCAAGTAGGAAACTGGTCAGATAACAGTTACTGGTTTTTAAAAGGTCTTCCACAGGACAAGCATAAGCTAGACGGTTTTTTATATCCTGCTACATATACTTTTGAAAAAAACACATCAAGTAAAGAAATCATAAATGAAATGCTTAAAACTTTTGAAACAAATATAGAACCAAGTAAAAGTTATATAACTAAAAATAATTTAAGTATAAGAAATGTTGTAATAACAGCCTCTCTAATAGAAAAAGAAGCACGAAAAGATGTGGACAGGCCAAAGATAGCTAGTGTTATTTATAATAGATTAAATAAAAATATGCCATTACAAATAGATGCAACTATTCTCTACGTAATAGGCCATAAGGATAAAGTGTATAATAGGGATTTAACTGTAAAATCTCCTTATAATACCTACTTAAATAAAGGATTGCCGCCATCTCCAATATGTAATCCAGGAACAAAGTCCATAAATGCTGCACTTCATCCTGAAAGAACTAATTATCTTTATTATGTATTAGACACTAAGACAAATACACATGTATTTGCAGAAACCTATGCCCAGCACATTAAAAATGTATCTTTATATGGAAAGTAAAAAAGTTTTTTCTTGAATAACGTTTATATTCAATATTTAATTATTAATTTAAAAACAAAAGGCCCTAATTAAATAGGGTCTTTATTAATATATTCTTTTAAAAAGTTATTTATACAAATCCATTTAGCCGTTTTAGCTTAATTGAATCAAACTGAAATAAAATATAACACATTAGTGAGACTACTTTTTTGCATTTACCTGTGGTAATCTTAACAATAAATAATTTCAAATTTTCGCACATATAAAATTTTTTTAGTTGAAAATTGATAGTGGACAATTGACAGTGAAAGATGACTTTTAGCTATCGCAAAAAATCTTTAAATTTATAGAGCCATCGATGTTTTGGTTTAGCAAAACGAGACTTCAAAAATTTAATTAAAGATTTTTTGTAGTATAACAGGGAAAAATCCACCTTAACTGTCAATTATCAATTGTCAACTTTCAACTCAACTTTCGCAAAGTTTTTAAACTGGGAAAGTTGAGTTAATAACAAAAAACCACTCCTAATGTAAACTTTTTATATTCACACAAAAAATGGTTTCCTTAATCAAATAAATATTAAAACTTGAATGTTTATATGTAGTGATGGAATATATATGAAATTTTAAGTATGTTTAAAACCCTTTATTCCTCAAATTCCTCTGGGAATTCAGCGTTGTGGTAAACGTCCTGAACGTCATCGTCTTCTTCAAGTTTATCTACAAGTCTTTGAACCTTTTCTGCAGTTTCCATATCAACGGATACGGTATTATCTGGTATCATTGTAATATCTGCAGACAGGAATTCAAAACCCTGATCCTCTAATTTTTCTCTTACTGTACCAAAATCTTCTACAGCAGTAATTACTTCAAATACTTCTTCTTCAGCAATAAAATCTTCAGCACCTGCATCCAATACCTGCATCATTATTTCGTCTTCATCCATGTCTTCTTTTCTCTCTATTACTATCTGGCCTTTAGCCTGGAACATCCATCCTACACAGCCGTTAGCACCTAAATTACCACCATGTCTTGAAAATGCTACCCTTACATTGCTAGCACTTCTATTTTTATTATCAGTTAAAGCTGTTACTATCATAGCAACTCCGCTTGGTCCATAACCTTCATAATTTATTTCTTCGTAGTTTACTCCTGTAAGTTCTCCTGACCCCTTTTTAATTGCCCTCTGTACTGTATCCTGAGGCATATTATTTGCCTTAGCTTTTGCTATAACATCTCTTAATTTTGAATTGGAATCCGGATTTGATCCGCCTTCTTTAGCAGCAATTGCCAGTTCCTTACCTATTTTAGTAAATATCTTACCTTTTTTGGCATCTGCCTTACCTTTTTTAGCTTGTATATTATGCCATTTTGAATGTCCTGACATACAAATTTCCCCCTAACTTACGGTTATAATTATTTATATTAATTATGCAAATTGTATTATATCATATAAAAGCTGTTAAACACAAATCTACCTACAATTAGTAAGAATTCAAAATTGCAAAGTTTTTAAAAGTTTAAAGTCCAAATATTAAAGTTCAGACAATAATGACTTTCTCCTAACCTCAGTAAATATATAATTTTAATATTTTCTGACGTTAGGAGAAAAATTGTCATTATCTGCTATTTGTTCTTTGTTCTTTAATAAGTCTTGTATCAATCTTAAAATAAAATTCCTCATCTCCAACTATTACTTCGCATTTTCCATTTGTCAGTTCTATAATCTCATTTATTAATTTATCTACACCTTCCGAAATGTAGTTTATCGACACACAAATCTTCTCCGTATATTCTATATTTTCTATATGAATCGACTTTTGTTCAAACATATATTGTAATTTTCCCAAAGTATCATACTCTATAAATATATCCAACTGACATCCTTTTACTTTCTCCACTATTCCAGATTCATCAATTGAGAGAGCAGCAGACTTTGTGTAAGCCTTTACTAATCCTCCTTTGCCTAAAAGGGTTCCTCCAAAATATCTAGTAACTACTATTACCACATCTGTTATTCCCTTTTTCTTTATCACATCTAGTACTGGTATTCCTGCAGTTCCTTGAGGTTCTTCATCATCACTGTATCTTTGTATATTCATTTTTTCTCCAATTACATAAGCATATACGTTATGTGTTGCTTTAATATTTTTTTCCTTTACATTACTTATAAATTTTTTAGCCTCGTTTTCAGTATAAACTCTTTTTATACTTCCTATAAATATAGACTTTTTCTCCTCAAATTGACAACTAGCTTCATCCTTTACTGTAAAGTAACTCACAGATAACCCACCTTTCAAAATATCCCTCTAAAATATTTTAATATATACTACAAATTACATAATTATAAGTTCACTTAATATTTGAATTCCACTTTCTATATTCTTTTCATCTACATGTGAAAAACCAATTTTAAAGTACTTTTTACCTTCTGAAGGTACTTTATAAAACAACGTACCTGGTGTAATTAAAACTCTTCTATTTTTTGATTTTCTAAAAAGCTCTATAGAATCTATAACTATGTTCTGGTTTATTTTTAAATAAAAATGCAGTCCTCCACCTGGTTCTACAAACTCTACTTGATTTTTTAAATATTTATCTATACATTTTTTCATATATACATATCTTTTTTTATAGACTACATTTAAATCATTTATATAACTTCTCCACAAACCTTTTCTTATATATAAATCCAGAGCCCTTTGCATAAGACTGGATGTAGATATATCCGTATTTATTTTTGAATTTTGAATGCTTTCTTTAAATTTCTTAGGAGGTATCAAATATCCAATTCGTATTCCTGGCAAAAATATTTTTGAAAAGCTTTTTATATAAATAACCCTATCACTACTATCTAAGCTTTTAAAACTGCTATATTTTATGTTATCATCATAAATTAACTCCGAAAGATAATCATCTTCTATTATATAAAAATCATATATATCAGCTAATCTGAGTATTTGCCTTTTCTTTTCATTGCTATAGCTTATCCCAGTAGGATTTTGAAAATAACTCATTGTATAAAAACATTTCACTTTGTTTTTTTTAAGTATTTTTTCAAGGTTGTCTATATTAATTCCATCTTTTTCAATAGGAGTTTCGATTATTTCAGTTCTTCTCCATTTAAATACAGATAGTGCCCCACTGTATGTAGGTTTTTCGACTATTACAGTATCATTTGTATTTAAAATAGCTTTTGAAACTACATCTATACCTTGCTGCGCTCCTGAAACTATAAGTATATCATCCTTATCTATATTTCCATTCCAGAACACATCACTTATACTATTTCTGAGTCCATCATATCCGAGGGATTCTTGACATATCAAGGCTGATGAGCCATCCCTATCCAGAACCTCATTTAAAACACTTTTAAAGAAACTTATTTGAAAAAATTCACCACTTGGAGTTTCTCCTGTAAAATCTATATAATTTTCTACCTCATTGCTAGATATCTTCTTCAGAACTTTTGAATATTCTCTGCTAAAGTTCTTATTTATATCTCTCTTTTTGGCATAAGTTCCGCTGCCAATTTTTTGAGCAGCATAACCTTCAGCTTGAAGCCTTTTATAAGCATTTACCACAGTGATTTTATTTACATTTAAAAATTCTGCCATTTCTCTTATAGAAGGTAGTTTCTCCCCATCTTCAATTTTATTTGTATCTATCAATTTTTTTATGTGTTTTTCTATTAATAGATATTTAACAGTTTCTTCTCTATTTAGATTCACAAAATATTTATTAGAAATAAAATTCACTTCCTTGCTATAATTTACAATAGATAATTGACAGTTGTCAATTGTTAATTGTCAACTGTCAATTACCACAAAACATCCCTAGTGCTAAATTCTATTTTATAACAATATCTGCATTATGTTAATACAAATTTAATTTATCCAATTAAATAAAATATACATTTTCCTTAAACAATACAGTTCCATCCTTCAACTTATAGTTTCTCGTTTCTTTTTTTAGTATATTTCTTTCCCACAGCTTATTTAATATTTCTTCCATATTTATGTTGTAATGATAAAATAACTCATCATTTTTTATATCTTCTGAACTTAAAAAACAATCCTTTTCTCTCATATAATTTAATAATAACTTAGTCGTATTTCTTATATTTCTATCTACATTCTCTGTTAAATAATCTATAGTGCTATTTATAGAATCAACTATATTTTCATTTTTAGAAAATAATTTGTCTACACATTTTTTAAAGCTGTCATTTAAATTCATAGAAATAGTCATAGAATCTTTACTTATCATATGTCCTGAAGAATTTACATATAATTTGGAAAACTCTTCAACAGAACGTACTGCAGCAATGTATGCGGTATATACATTGTCATTTTGAAGATATTTTTTACATATACCTATACTTTTAAATAACTCTCCAATATAATACATATTCCATCTTTCTCTATCTAAATCTGAATAATATCTTCCAGTATCATATTTTGAAGTTATTTCCTTATCCTTTGAAAATACCAATCTGGATGAAGATATTATTCTAGATATAAATCCACCCTTTAAATTTTTTTCAGGCATCTGCAGGAATTTACTCTTGCTTACAAGTTTAACATGAATTTGAATTCCCTTTTCTTCAGTGTATATGTTTT
>DAIMMR010000185.1:0-7423 GCA_036720575.1 Clostridium sp. | reverse complement strand
GAAGCAAATTTAGTTAGTTTGAAACCTAACTTTGAAAAAATAACTTTAGGATTGACTGGAGGATTAGATTCCAGATTAACTGCATCTATTCTCTCTCCAATATGTAAAAAGCATGGAATATCCTTTGAATGCAGTACTGGTGGTCAAAATACTCACCCAGATGTTGTTATTGCTAAGAAGGTTGCTAAAGTTCTCAATGTTAAATATTCTCATTTTGTTCCCCAAAATAATAAACGTCCAAATACAAAGGAGTATAAAGATCATGTTTTAACATTTTATATGGCTCAGGGAGACTGGAATTCAAAAGATTTTGTAATAGGTTATAATAGAAAAATCTCTAACTTTCCTGTGATTGCCCTATTCGGCATGGATGGTTTTAAAAGGTATACAATAGATAAAATATATTCTGGTAATAGATGGTTTGCAAGAAGAATCCTTTTTAATAAAAATTTTTTCTTTCCATTGTTTTTTACAGAATATGAGACGTGGTTTGCATTGTTGTATGCAGAACAAGAGGAGGGGGATGCTTTCAAAGAATTTGTTTATGAAATTTTGAAACGTTCTGAACCTGAATTATTAACTATTCCATTTGCTGGGGATTCATTACCTCAAACCAATTTAGAACCTTATCTAACAAAACTTGATTCTACACACCATGAAAAAGATCCCTTTTTATGGGACTATGAATATGTTAATGAAAAATTAAAGCCAGTGTTAAAGAATAAGTGCAAAGAACTTAACGATTTTGAACGAAATATTATAAAAGTTATAGGTTTAAACGAGTTAGATTTTTTCATTAATCAAGAAATAAGCAAAATAATCAAGTTATATTATGAAAAACATATTAATTTAAAGGAATGTTTCAAAGCTTTATTAAATGAAAGATTTTCGGACAAATACCCTAGGAAAAAATGTATGATAACCATGACAAAAGAAAATAGTTATCCTTATCTTAATAAAATGCAAATATTAATGGATTTTGCTGCAGTGGCAGATTATTATTTGTTCCAAGAAATGGAAAAGGATTTGTCATTAGAAAATTAAACTCCGTTTAAGATAAATAAAGATACAGGTGAATATGTTGAAGTATGATTATTTAGTAGTTGGTTCCGGGCTTTTCGGTTCTGTATTTGCTCACGAAATGAATAAAAACGGAAAAAAGGTAATAGTCATTGAAAAAAGGAACCATATTGGTGGAAATGTATACACTGAAGAAATATCAGATATCAATGTCCATAAATATGGTGCCCATATCTTTCACACTGATAATAAAGATGTTTGGGATTATATTCAGGAGTTTGCAGAGTTTAACAGATATACTAACTCTCCTGTTGCTATTTATAAAGGTGAATTATACAATTTACCCTTTAACATGAATACCTTCTATCAAATGTGGGGTGTTAAAACACCTGCTGAAGCTAAAAAAATTATAGAATCTCAAAGGAAAGAAGCCAATATAAAAGATCCTAAAAACCTAGAGGAACAGGCTATAAGTTTAGTTGGAAAAGATATATACGAAAAATTGGTTAAAGGATACACTGAAAAACAGTGGGGTAAAAAATGCTCTGAGTTACCTTCTTTTATTATTAAACGCCTTCCAGTTAGATTTACCTTTGATAACAATTATTTTAATGATAAGTATCAGGGGATACCACTAGGAGGCTATACAAAAATAGTGGAAAAACTCCTAGATGGTATTGAAGTTAAGTTAAGCACGGATTTTTTCCAGGATAAGGAAAAATGGGAGAAAATCGCGGATAAAGTTATTTTTACCGGGATGATAGATCAGTACTTTGATTATTGTTTTGGTGAATTAGAATACAGATCTCTAAAATTTGAACATAAAATACACGATACCCCAAACTATCAGGGAAATGCAGTTCTTAATTATACTGATCAAGACGTTCCATACACAAGGACAATTGAACATAAACATTTTGAAGGAATCACAGCTGAGAAAACTGTTGTTACCACTGAATATCCAATATCTTGGAGTAAAGGAAAAGAAGCCTATTACCCTGTTAATGATGAGAAAAATATGGAAATATTTAAAAAATATGAAGAGTTAGCAAAAAATAAAGAGAATGTGATATTGGGGGGACGTTTAGGAAGATACAAATACTATGATATGGGGGAAACCATCGAGGAATCATTGAAATTGGTAAAAAAGGAGCTTAAAATTGAAAATTAAAAATTTTTCCGAGTTGACTGATACATGTCAAATCATATCTATCTATACAATACTTCCAGTAAAGAAAGAGTTTCTGAAATCAAAGGATTAAATATAGTTTTTAAAGGAAAAAATAGCGAAGTAGTGATTGAAGACGGGTCAACTTTTATTTCGACTAAAATAGTTCTTCACAACAACTGCAGAATAAATATTAAAAAAACAAATGGATATGGAATAAGAAATTTGTACGCCGAGCTTTTTGATGACTGTAAAATAAAAATTGGTAAGGATTTTTCCTGTGTATCATTGAAAATTCTTTTACATGATGAAAAAGGTTTATCCCTGTTTATTGGGGATTATTGTATGTGTGGACGTAATGTACTTATTAGACCTTCAGATGGACATATAGTGTATGATATAAATACTCAAGAACTTCTTAATAAAGGAGAAGATGTTGTTATAGGAAACCATGTCTGGATTGGTTTAAATTGTATATTTTTAAAAGGGGCTAAGGTTTCTGATGATACTATAATTGGCGCAAATAGCTTGGTCAATAAAAAATTTTATGAAAAAAATGTGATTATCGCAGGAAGTCCTGCAAAAATTGTCAAAAATGATGTTAATTGGGATAGGAAAAGTCCTGAGTTATATGATGAGTTCATTGAGAATAAAACAAATGGTGATAATTACAAATCTTGGGGTAGTGATGATTTAGTTTTTGTAGAAAGGAAATTTGATAAATTATTGTCTTTTGTGTATATTTCTAAAAAAGAAAATCTAAATCCGAAGAGAATTTATGAAATTTTAAAGGCAAAGGGGCAAATTAAAGCTTTAAATCTTTTTGATGAAAACTATTATTTAAATGAACGTTTTGATGTTAAAAATTTTAATCTGAGTCCATTGGATCATTATATTTATCATGGATGGATGGAAAAAAGAAATCCCTCTATTAAATTCGATGGGGATTATTATTTAAAGAGATATCCTGATATAGAAAGGTCTAAAATAAATCCACTTGTACACTATGTTCTTTATGGAATAAAAGAAGGAAGATTCCCAAATTATCATGTAGAAATTAATTCTCATTCAAATAAATAATTAAGTTTATAATTTATCTTTCTTTTCTCTTCTTTTTCTCAATCGAATCGAATAATTATCTACTAATTTTAAAAAAGAAAGAGAAGAGAATAATCAATTACATAAAAAAGAAATTAAAAAACTTTAAATAAAAAAATTCTAATAAAAAAAGGACAATAATTACTATAGGTTATTTGTGGATAGTTTTAAATTGTATTGCTTTTCTGAGTATTTAATTAAGTTTAAATTCTATTATCTTCAAGTAGTATCTAAAAACATAGATATGGGTTTATGTCAAAATTTTCATGATCAACTGTAAATTATTCAAATTTGAGAAAATGACTTACACATCTGGATCTAGAACAGAAGCCATTCTACCAGATGAATTCTACAGAAAACTAGGAGATTAATTAAATTGCCAAATATTCCAAAAGTATCAGTAATAATACCCGTGCATAATGTAGAAAATTACCTAGAAGATTGCTTAGATACTGTTATTAATCAGACCTTGCGAGATATTGAGATTATTTGTGTTAATGATGGTTCTACTGATAAATCTTCAGATATTTTGGAGAAATTTGCTGCAAAAGACGATAGAATTTCTATAATAAATCAGGAAAATAAAGGTGCAGGTGCTGCAAGAAATAAAGGTTTAAAGATTGCTAAAGGGGAATATCTTTCATTTTTAGATGCTGATGATTTTTTTGAACTTGATATGTTAGAAAAGGCATACAATTATTCTTCGAAAAAGTTATTAGACATAGCTGTCTACGGAGTAAAAACTTTCAATGATAAAACAGCTGAGATAAAAAGGATAGATTATGATATTCAGAGAAAATATCTTCCTGAAAAAGCTATTTTTAATTATAAAGATTTTCTTAAGTATGTCTTCAACACATTTAAAAATTGGACTTGGAATAAGTTATTTAAACGAAGTTTTATTCTAGAAAACGACATTGAATTCCAAGAAATATTCAGAACAAACGATCTTTTATTTACATGTAAAGCATTGGTAATAGCCAAGAAAATCTCTGTTTTAGATGATCCTTTAGTATACTATAGAATTGAACATGATTTTCATTGTCAAAACACAAATCATGAACACCCTTTTGATTTTTATCATGCAATGAGTGCATTAAAAAGTTTTTTAATTGATGAAAAAATTTTTAAGAAGGTAGAACAAAGTTTCGTCAATTTCGCCACCAGTGGGTGCCTATACAACTTGAAATCATTGAATACCAGGGAATCCTATGAAAAACTCTATAATTTTTTGCATGATGAAGGAATAAATCAGCTCTTCATCAGCCGTAGGCCTGATGAATATTTTTATAATGCTGGTTTTTTAGAGATTAAAAAAGTTGAAAGATATCATTTGTTAAAACCTTCAGATAAACCAAGGGTATCTATAATAATTCCAACATTCAATGTTGAAATGTATTTAAAAGAATGTTTAGATAGTGTTGTCAATCAGACCTTGCGAGATATTGAGATAATTTGTGTCAATGATGGCTCTACTGACAATAGTTTGTCAATATTGGAAGAATATGCTGAAAAAGATGAGAGAATAAAAATAATTTCTAAACCTAATTCTGGTTATGGTCATACAATGAATCTGGGGCTGGATGCTGCTACTGGAGAATATATTGGTATCGTGGAACCAGATGATTACGTTGAACTGGATATGTATGAAACTCTTTATATTGAAGCTGCTGAAAATGACTTTGATTTAATTAAAGCAGATTTCTGTAGATTTACTGGAAGTGGAGAAAATCTTGAAAAGTCTTATGAGAAAGTAGCAAGGAAAGCTGAAAATTATAATCGCATTATTAACCCACGAAATGAGTTAGAGATTTTTAATTTCGTTATGAATACATGGAGTGGGATTTATAAAAGAGATTTCCTAAAAAAACATAACATACGACATAATGAGACACCTGGTGCTTCTTTTCAAGATAATGGCTTCTGGTTTCAAACATTAGCCCTGGCAACACGGACTTATTTTTTAAACAAACCTTTTTATATGAATAGGAGAGATAATCCTGGATCATCGGTTCATGATAAAGGTAAAGTTTTTGCAATGTGCAAAGAGTATGATTTTATCAGGAATTTTCTAAATAAAAATCCTGTTCTAGGTAAAAATCCTGAATTTAAAGAGAATCTTATCTATGTTTATCAACAGAAACGCTATCATAACTATATTTATACCCTGAATAGGATAGGGCTTGAATTTCATAAAATGTTTCTAGAAAAATTTCAGGAAGACTATGTTTTAGCAGCTGAAAATAATGAATTAGATAGAGAACTTTTCTCAAAGAGAGATTGGGATCTTTTACAGTTGATAATCAAAGACACTACGCGTGTTATAGAAAGTGATTTCAAAAAAGTTTCTATAATATCGTCTACTGATAAAGATTCTGAAAATGGTTTAATTTATAAAAAAAGGAAATTTGATAGATTATTATCTTTTTCATATATTTTAAAAAAGGAAAAACTAAATCCAAAGAATATCTATAAAATTTATAAAGCGAAGGGACAAATTAAATCTCTAAATCTCTTTGATGAAGTTTATTATCTAACCAACTATTTGGATGTTAGAAAATCCAATATGAATCCCCTGGATCATTATATTTACAGTGGATGGATGGAAAAAAGGTCTCCGTCAAAAAAATTCAATGGGAATTATTATTTAAGAAAATATTCTGATGTGAAGAAATCTAAAACCAATCCACTTGTTCATTATGTTCTTCATGGAAAAGAGGAAGGAAGATTTCCGAATCATCATGCTGAAATAAACTCACCACAGTATATAAATAAGAAATTTCAGGGTGTAATAAAAAATCTAGAAAAATCCCTTTCTCAATCGAATAATTATCTTCAAAATATAAAAACGGAGATTGAAGAGAATAAAAAGGAAATTGAAAACTTTGAGAAAAAATTAAACTTAATGAATTCTGTTTTATTTGATATAATAGAAGGATATAACAAAAAGAAGCTATGTCCAACATGTGGCACTGAAATCATTGCCTTTTTACCATTTGGTGAAAATTCAAGACCCAATGCCCTATGCCCTAATTGTGGTTCTTTAGAGCGACATAGGGCTACTTTTATATTCTTAAAAGAAAATACAAGGGTTTTTAAAGAGAACATTGACTTATTACACGTAGCTCCAGAGAAGATATTTTACGATATATTCCGGAATCAGGAGAACATAAATTATTTAACTGCTGATTTAAACGATAAACCATCCCATGTAATGGAAAAAATGGACATACAGGACATCCAATATCCTGACAACACCTTTGATTTCATATACTGCTCACATGTACTGGAACACGTGCCCGACGACAGGAAAGCCATTGATGAACTTTACAGGGTATTAAAACCAGATGGAAAAGCCCTTATTCTGGTACCACTGAATCGTTCTTTAGATGAAACCCTTGAAGATCCAAGTTACAACACTCCTGAATTACGATTAAAACATTATCTCCAATCAGACCACTTGAGATTTTATGGGCCCGATTTCACCGATAAATTAGTAGATGCTGGTTTTAAGATACTTTCAGATAATATAAAGTTTCGTGAAGACATGGATGAAGAAGACCTCAAAAGATATGGTATAGATAAATGCATACAATTTTTCTATTGTGTTAAACTTGATTAATTTTTCTTTTAATTTTTTTGGGTTTGTCTAATTTTTAGTTGATGTTTTTTATTTTTTGTTTGGTTTCCCATTTTTCTTTTTGTAGTGTTATTTGTTCTTTTAATCCTTTTTTTGTTTTGAATATTCTTTTTATTGCTTTGGGAAGTGTGTTTCTAAAGTAATTTTCTATTTTATTGCTTGTTTTGGTGATGTTTTTATCTTTTAGATAGTTTGTATATCTATTGAATTTTTTTAGGAATTTTTTATTTATGAATTTAATAAATGAAGATGATTGTTTTTTATTTCTTTTTTAAGTTTGTTAAATATTTTTTTTGATTCATTATAGTTTTTTGAATCTATTATTTCAAATATTGAGTTTTTAATATTATTTATTTATTTATTTGATTCCTTCTTGATTCAGTTTATTTTCACGTTTTATCCTTTTTATTTTAATATTTAATTCTTTTTTTAAGTGAAATATACATAGTTGGTGTTTTATTCTTAATTTATCCATTATATTTCTGTAATATGGTTTG
>DAIMMR010000184.1:0-7469 GCA_036720575.1 Clostridium sp. | reverse complement strand
CATTTATTATTGAAAGTTAAGGGGATAAAGGCATGATTGTATTGATATTAATATCGGTTTTTTTGGGAGCCATTGGACAGGTACTTGTAAAGTATGGAGCAGTAAATCTGAATTTAAACTTTACTATAAAATATTTAATTCCAAGTATTTTAAGCATATTAAAAAATTTACCCGTTATGTTAGGAGTTATATCCTATGGATTAAGCTTCTTACTATGGATAAAGGTTTTAAGTAAGGTAGAATTAAGTTATGCTTATCCCATGGTTAGTTTAGGATATATAATAACCATGGTGTTTTCTTATTTCCTGTTTAAGGAAAATATATCTTTTATAAGAATATTAGGAGTAGCTTTTATAATGCTTGGAGTAATACTTGTTTCAAGAAGTTAGAATAAAAAACTCTGACTTATCTTATTATAAATAAAGAATGTTGTAAATTAAATTGTAATGGAGGAATGAAAATGATATTATCAAAAAAAGCTGAAAAAATTCAACCGTCTATAACTCTAGCTATAACAGCTGAAGCCAAAAGAATGAAATCAGAGGGAATTGATGTAATAGGTTTTGGAGCAGGAGAACCTGATTTTAATACACCAGAAAATATTCAGGAAGCTGCAATAGAGTCTATGAAAAAAGGGTGCACAAAATATACTCCAGCGTCTGGTATTTCAGAACTAAAAGAGGCTATTGTTAAAAAATTTAAAAGAGATAATGAACTGAACTATAATATAAATCAGATTATAATATCTACAGGGGCAAAACAGTGCCTTTCAAATACATTTTTAGCTGCATTGAACCCTGGAGATGAAGTTATAATACCTACACCATATTGGGTAAGCTACCCTGAATTAGTTAAACTTGCAGATGGTGTGCCTGTATTTGCAGATACAAAAGAAGAAGACGGATTTAAATATACTTTAGAAACTTTAGAAAAAGCATATACTAAAAATACTAAAATGATTTTATTAAATAGTCCTAATAATCCAACAGGAACTATTTATTCAAAAGAAGAACTTGAAGTAATAGCTAATTTTGCAAAGGAAAAGGATTTGCTCATTTTATCTGATGAAATATATGAAAAATTAATATATGGTACTAACGGACATATAAGTATAGCAAGTTTGTCAGAAGATGCTTATAATAGAACTATTGTTATAAATGGAGTTTCAAAAACGTATGCCATGACAGGATGGAGAATAGGCTATGCTGCAGCAAATAAAGATATAATTAAGGTAATGTCTAATATACAGAGCCATACTACTGGAAACCCTAATTCTATAGCACAATATGCAGCTGTGGCTGCTTTAAATGGAAAAGACACCCAGATTAGAAGTATGGTAAGTGAGTTTAAAAATAGAAGAGATTGTATGGTAAGTAAAATAGATAAAATGAAAAATGTTTCTTGCTTGAATCCAGAAGGAGCTTTTTATGTAATGTTAAATATATCAAATCTTTTTGGTAAAACTATAGATGGTGTAGTAATAAATAATTCTTTAGAATTTTCACAGAAATTATTGGAGAAAGAAAAAGTAGCAGTAATTCCAGGTCTGGGTTTTGGATTAGATGGGTACATAAGGTTATCCTATGCTACATCTATGGAAAATATACAAAATGGAATGGATAGGATAGAAAAGTTTATATCTCAATTAAAATAGCCTAGGGCAGTTTTTGTCATAGAACAAAAAATTGTATTGAAACATAAGCAAAAAATGGTATAATAAGTAGAGAAAGATTTGTCACATTGTGGTATATAATATTAAAACATAGAGGTGAATTAAATGATTTCTAAAGAAGTTACAGTTAAAAGTTCCACAGGATTACATGCAAGACCTGCAACTCTATTAGTAAAAAAAGCTTCTTCATTTAAATCAGATTTATCTATAGAATTTGATGGAAAAAAAGCTAACATAAAGAGTTTAATTGGAGTTCTTTCATTAGGAGTAACTAAAGATTCTAAAGTTAAGATTACTGCATCAGGTAATGATGAATCCTTAGCAGTAGAAGAGATTATTAAATTAATAAACTCACTAGAAGATTAAGATAATAAATATAAGACCTATATAAAAGTATAGGTCTTATATTTATTTATCTGATGGCTACCTACTGTAACACTCCCACTTCTATCAAAGTGGGAGCTAACAGTAGCTACACCCCTAGATAATTCATCTAAACTTAGTGGGAAAAACAAAACTCCCACTAAGTAAGATTCATTGATAGCCTTTTTTGGCTTTAAAAAATAGTATAATCATATCTATTCCTGCAGTTCCTATAAGTATATATAGTATTCTTCCAATTAAATTAACAGGGTCACCAAATAAAATCTCCACTATGTTAAAATCTAATAAACCTATGAGTCCCCAGTTTATGGCCCCGATAACTACTAAAATTAAAGAAACTTTATCTATGATACTAAGTTTATACATATTTTGCTTACTGGGTGGGTAAATTTGCCCAAACCCAATAAAGTTCACCTCTTTCTTTTTTATTAGTTCTTAATTAAAGTATATTAACTATATAATAAAATAGAACAGTTTGTACATTTTATTTATTGGATAAAATTTGCTCAATCTATTATTTTAGTGAATATAAACGTGTAATATAGGAAAAATATATGTTATAATATGAATGATAAAAACAATTATATTATATACGTACGGAGGTATTTTTAAAATGAGGGACACATATACAACTCCTTTAAACACAAGATATGCATCTAAAGAAATGAGCTATCTATTTTCTGATGAAAAGAAATTTAAAACTTGGAGAAAACTCTGGGTAGCTCTTGCAGAGTGCGAAAAGGAGCTTGGACTTAATATAACTTCTGAACAAATAGATGAGCTGAAGGCTAATATGGAAAATATAAATTATGAAGATGCAAAAAAGAGAGAAAAGGAAGTAAGACATGATGTGATGAGCCATGTATATGCCTATGGATTGCAGTGCCCTAAAGCTAAGGGAATAATACATTTAGGTGCAACTAGCTGTTATGTGGGGGATAATACCGATCTTATAATTATGAGAGAAGCCCTTCATATAATAAAGAGAAAAGTTATAAATGTAATAAGCTATCTTACTAAGTTTTCTTTAAAATATAAAGATATGCCAACTTTGGGATTTACCCATCTTCAACCTGCACAGCTTACTACAGTGGGAAAAAGAGCAACTTTATGGATCCAAGATCTTTATCTGGACATTGAAAATATTGACTTTGTAATACAAAACATGAGATTTAGAGGAGTAAAGGGAACTACTGGAACTCAAGCTAGTTTTATGGAGCTTTTTAATGGAGATGAAGAAAAAGTAAAAAAGCTAGATAAAATGGTAACTAAAAAAATGGGATTTGAAAAAGAATTTATGGTTACAGGGCAGACTTATACAAGAAAGCTTGATTCTATAATATTAAATACCCTATCAGAAATTGCCCAAAGTGCATATAAGTTCAGCAATGATTTAAGAATATTGCAGAATATGAAAGAGATGGAAGAACCTTTTGAAAAAAATCAAATAGGATCTTCTGCTATGGCCTACAAGCGAAATCCTATGAGATGTGAGAGAATAGGTTCTCTTGCAAGATATATAATAGTAACAGCTTTAAATCCTGCCATAACAGCTTCAACCCAATGGTTTGAAAGAACTCTTGATGACTCAGCAAATAAGAGAATATCTATTCCAGAGGCTTTTCTAGCTCTTGATGGAGTGTTAAATTTATATATGAATGTATCAGAAAATATGGTAGTTTATCCTAAGGTAATTGAATCCCATGTGGCTTCTGAACTTCCTTTTATGGCTACAGAAAACATAATAATGGAAGCTGTTAAAAAAGGTGGAGACAGGCAGGAACTTCATGAGAGAATTAGGGTTCATTCTATGGAAGCAGCTAAAATGGTAAAAGTTGAGGGAAAGAAGAACGACTTATTGGAAAGAATAATAGGAGATCCTTTCTTTAAGATGAGTGAAGAAGAGATACTTTCACTAGTGGATTCTAAGAAGTTTATAGGCAGGGCACCTGGCCAGGTAGTTGATTTTATCCAGCAGCAAATAAAACCTCTTCTTGATAAAAACAAAGACATCTTAGGAGAAGAAGCTGAAATAGATGTTTAGGCATTTTCAAAGAAATAACTAGTCAGTATGCTAGGATATTTTTGACTTGTTATTTTCTTTCAAATGCCTTAAGCTATGGAATAAATATATAAATATAAAAATTAAATCTGCAACTTAAATTAAAGCCTTCATATTCTAATATTATAGGATTACCCTATAGCCTTAGTCATGGAGGTGTTTTAAATTGTCCAAAAGAAATAATGCAGATGATTTAATGCAATTAGCTTTATATATGGTGCCGAAGTATATGAAAAGAATACAAAAATATAATAAGATGTATGCTGATTCTGATAATGAAAGAGAATACTATGAGCAGGAATATGCTGACAATAAAGAAATATTTGATTTTATACAGAAAAATATTATAGAAAAAAATATAGATCTATTAAAAAGTGGATCAGAAGATAAGACTAAAAATGTTATTGAGAAAGACAAAAATGTAAAAGAGGGAAATGAGAAAAAAGAGGAAAAAGATAAGAAAGAAGAAAAAAAGGATGACGATAAGAAGGAATCATCAAAAAAACATAGTTCCCATAGAAAAGAAAAAAATTTGAAAAAGTTGAATGGAGAAATTAAAAAAGATGGTACTATAATGTTTAAAAATAAGTGTATTTTAAACTGTAATTCAGGAGTAATGGACTTGCTAGATAAATTGGGCAGTGAAAAATTAGACTTGTATGTTAAAAATGATACAAGTGATATTTTTAAGCAGGTAAATGTAGTGCATTCAAATGGGGAACTTGCTAGATTTAATGGTGGAGATTCTGATATTGTAGTACCTATAAAAAATATAGTAGGATTGTATTCTACTAAACTGTCATCTATGGAAAAACTATCAGAGGAAGACAACTATAAAATTAGCTGTCCTCTTGAAAAAACTATGAGAGAGTATTTTAGTTCTTTAAAGGGAAAGGTTGTAGAGATTTGTACAAAAGGTGAAGAAAATTTTAAGCATTTAAAAAATAAAATTGTTACAAATGTTGGTAAAGGATTTGTAATAGTAGATAATAACACAATGGTAACATTTTACAATATACTATTTGTAAAAGAATTAAAGAAAGCACAGGTGACACCAGAGCAAAAAACCAATAATAAAAACGTACCTAAAGTATAGGTACGTTTTTATTATTGAGCCTTTTTTAACTTTTCAATGCCAATCTCTGTTCTCCTTATAGATTCTTCTTTGCCTATAATATCGGCTATTTCAAAAGCCCCACCAGGAGTGGATTTCCTGCCGGAAAGACCAATTCTTACAGGCCACAGTACTACTCCATTTTTAACACCCATTTCCGATATTAAATCCATACAGCATTTTTCTATATTTTTAAAAGTCCAGGGTGATAGTTCTTTAAACTTTGGAAGAATTTTTTCAAGTACTGTAAGTGAGCTTTCCAAATTTGATTTCATTCTTTTGTGCACATATAGGTCTTCAGTGTATTCTGGAAGGTCTTCAAAGAAATCCAAAAAATCAGGTATTTCGCTTAATACTTCAACTCTTGTCTGAAGTAAACTGCTTATCTTTAAAAAGTCTAAATCTTTTGAGATTACCTTTTTATAATAAGGAAGGGCAAGAGAGTTAAACTCTTCTAGAGAAAGCTTTTTTATATATTCGCCATTCATCCACTTGAGTTTTACAGTATCAAATATGGCAGGTGATTTGTTGATATTTCTATAGTCAAATTCTTTTACAAGTTCTTCTAAATTGAAGATTTCCTGTTCACTCCTTGGGTTCCATCCTAAAAGTGCTATATAATTAAGAACAGCTTCTTTTAAATAACCTTTTTCTATCAAGTCCTCAAAAGATGCATCCCCATTTCTCTTACTGAGTTTATTGTGTTCATCTTTCATTATTGGGGGACAGTGAACATATATTGGAATTTCCCATCCGAAAGCTTCATATAATCTATTGTATTTAGGAGCAGAAGACAGATACTCGCTTCCTCTTACTACATGAGTTATTCCCATAAGATGATCATCTATTACGTTTGCAAAATTATAAGTAGGGTATCCATCTGATTTTATAAGTATCATGTCATCTAATTCAGAATTGTCTACAGATATATTACCATAAATCTCATCATTAAATGAAGTGACACCTACCTCAGGATTGTTTTGTCTTATAACATAGGGAATTCCCGATGCTAAGTTTTTTTCTATCTCTTCTTTTGAGAGGTGTAGGCAGTGTTTATCATATTTATAAGTATCTGAATTATTTCTGAGAGAATCTAGTCTTTCCTTTGTGCAGAAACAATAGTATGCTTCTCCTTTTTCTATAAGTTCTTTTGCATATTTTAGGTAAGTATCAGTTCTCTGACTCTGTACGTAAGGACCAACAGGACCTCCTATATCAGGTCCTTCATCATGTTTAAGACCTGTACTTTTTAAGGTATCATAAATTATATCCAGAGCGCCTTCTACAAACCTTTCCTGATCTGTATCTTCAATTCGGAGTATGAAATCTCCACCTGCATGTTTTGCAATTAAATATGTATATAGCGCAGTCCTTAAGTTCCCAACGTGCATATATCCTGTTGGACTTGGCGCAAATCTTGTTCTAACTTTAGCCATTTTTTTCACTCCCATTATTTTAAAGTAAAAACCTTTCATCTATTTTAGACGAAAGGTTGTAAGTTTTCTACTACCCTTAAATAATATAATAATAGAGATTTTGTGTCAAGCAGGTTTATTATGAACTTATTTGCAAAATAGAGAAAATGCATATTAAATGTAGATAATATTAATATATGAAAGGAAAATAAGTATATCATAATAAATAGGCACAAAAATAAATTTGACATATATGCTGTCTATTGATATAAATAATATAGCACATATGTTATTTATACAGCATATATTTTAAAATATAAAGATAAATGTTATGTAATAATAAAGTAAAAGTACATAAATTTTTTATAGGGGGAAAAGATAATGTCCATAAAAGTTGGAATTAATGGTTTTGGAAGAATAGGAAGGTTGTTTTTGAGAATTGCCCAAGAAAGACTGAAGGACAATATAGAAATTGTAGCAATTAACGCAAGAGCAGATAACGAAACTTTGGCACATCTTCTAAAATATGACTCCTGCTACGGAAGATTTAATGGAAATGTAAAGGCAGCAGAAGATTCCATTATTGTAAATGGATCTAAAATAAAAGTATTTAGGGAAAACGATCCTGAAAATTTACCTTGGGGTAAATTGGATGTAGATATAGTTATAGAATCCACAGGGAAGTTTAAAGATAGAGAAAGTTTATACAAGCATATAAAAGCTGGAGCAAAAAAAGTTATAATTACAGCTCCTGCAAAGGATGAAGACATAACTATAGTTATGGGAGTAAATGAAGAAAAATTTGATGTTGAGTCTCATAAT
>DAIMMR010000183.1:0-7479 GCA_036720575.1 Clostridium sp. | reverse complement strand
AATTATTATATTTTAAAACATTATTTTTAAATAAGGCTGTGTAAAGTATATCCACACTTTATATTTTTCGTAACTCACATACTGTTTTATATATAATTTTTTTGGATAACCCAATGCTCTTAAAACTATACATTCTATTAAATTATATCTAATACTTTCTCTTAAGTTTTTATGTACCTGTAAAATGCCAGAAAAAACTACAGTTATACACATAAACAACAGAATAAAGTAAAAAATATTGAAAAAGTCCATGTTCATGATAAACATTCCTTTAAAATAAATTATATATCAAATACTTTTATTTGATATTACCATATAATGATTTTATATTCAACACAAACCCTTTATTTATGCTAATATAACCATAATATCACAAAAATATTATATAAATAAAAATTTTTGTTGACGCTTACCTTACGTCATGTGTTACAATAATTTAGGCAGAGGTGATAAATAATGAGTTCCCATAAATCAGAACTAGTAAGTATCGGCAAATTTGCCCAAAAATCAGGTGTTACCTTGAGGACTTTAAGGTACTATGACAAAATAGGTCTTTTAAAACCCTGTGCCTATACTGAGTCTGGCCACCGATTATATAATATTGAAGACTTTGGTAAGCTTCAAAAAATACTTACTCTTAAATTTATAGGTCTTTCACTTGAGGATATATCTAAAATAATGAACTATGATTTAAATCAAGGTGATTTAAAAAGATCTCTCCAAATACAAAAAAAGATAATGAAAAAAAAAATATACCACATTGAAGCTGTAATAAAATCCATAGATGAAGCTGTGCATATGCTTGACAATGACAAGGAACTCAATTGGAACAAGTTTATAAACATAATAAGCATAGTAAATACAGATCAAAAGTGGATGGAACAATATGAAAATGCCTCTAATTTAAAAGCCAGAATAAGAATTCATGAACTTTTCAGCACAAATAAGCGAGGATGGATGAAATGGTTTTTTAATCAATTAAATATTCCTTCCAAAGCTTCTATTTTAGAACTTGGATGTGGTAACGGGGAGTTATGGCAAAAAAACTTGGATAAAATTCCTGAAGGTTGGGACATTACTCTTACTGATTTTTCCCCTGGAATGCTTCAGGATACAAAAAATAATTTAGGCATTAATTCAAAAAGATTTACATTTAAAATAGCAGATGTACAAAATATACCTTATGAGGGCAATAGTTTTGATGTAGTAATAGCAAATCATGTATTATACCATGTAGGTGATGTAGACAAATCCCTTTCAGAGATTTATCGTGTTTTAAAACCTAAGGGTTATTTTTATGCCTCAACTGTAGGTAAAAATCATATGAAGGAAATGAGAGAACTCGTTAAAAAATATAATTTTAAGAATATAACTACAGATAGTTTTAATATTACAGAAAGTTTTCAACTTGAAAATGGCCTCTTAAAACTCTCTAAGTGGTTTAAAGATGTAAAAATGAAAAGATATAGTGATAACTTAAAACTAACAGCTGCATCTCCTCTCATAGACTATATATTTTCTATGCCAGGCAATACAAAAACTACATTTGACAAAGATAAACTTGAATCCTTTGCAGAATACTTGCAGTCTCAAATAAATAAAAATGGGTATATTTATATAACAAAAGATACTGGTTTTTTTGAAAGTAGGAAATAGTTTTATACATCAACCTACAATCTAAAAACTTATATAATAAACAGCGAAACGAAATGAAAGGATTGATTATAAATGAATAAGAAAATACCATTCTCACCACCAGATATAGGTGAAGCCGAAATAAATGCAGTAGTAGAAGTTTTAAAATCAGGATGGATTACTACAGGTCCAAAATGTGCTGAATTTGAAAAAAAGATTGCTGAATATTGTAACACTGATAAAGCACTTGCTGTAAATAGTAATTCTGCTGGACTAGAACTTGTATTGAAGGAATTTGACATAAAAGCAGGAGATGAAGTCATAACTACTCCTTATACTTATACTGCAACAGCAAGTGCTGCTATACGCAGAGGAATAAAACCAAAGTTAGTAGATATAGAAAAAGATTCTTTCTTAATTGATTTAGAAAAATTAGCAGATGCTATAACACCTAAGACAAAAGCTATATATACAGTAGATGTTGCAGGAGTACCTATAGATTATGATGCTGTTCGCAAAATATTAAAGAATAAAAATCGTGAAGATATAATTTTTGTATCAGATTCTGCACATTCCTTTGGTGCAAAATACAAAGGCAAAAGAGTTGGTTCTCAAGCTGATTTCCATGTTTTCTCCTTTCATGCAGTAAAAAATTTCACTACTGCCGAAGGTGGTGCAATAACATTTAACGAGAATGATAAATTTTGTAAAAAGGACTTATACAAAGATTTTAAGTTGGAATCCCTACATGGTCAATCAAAAGATGCTCTTTCCAAAATGCAGGCAGGTGCATGGAAATATGATATAGTTACAGATGGAGGTAAATGCAATTTAACTGATATAGCTGCAGCTATGGGTTTGGCACAGTTTCCAAGATATGCAGAAATGCTAAAGAAACGTGAAGCTATATTTGATTTATATACTAAATTTTTAAGTGAAAAAGATTGGGCTATAATCCCATTTAAGAAAGATGCTATACGTGAAACTTCATACCACTTATATCTTCTTCGTATAAAAGACTTTAGTGAAGATCAAAGAAATGAAGTAATAAAATCCCTTGCAGCAAAAGATATAGCTACTAATGTTCACTATACTCCTCTGCCTATGTTTACACTTTACAAAAATTTAGGTTACGATATAAAGGATTATCCAAATGCATATAATCACTATGCAAATGAAATTTCTGTACCAGTTTATTCTCTTCTTAAACTGGAAGATGCAGAATATGTCGTTAAAGAATTAATTTCTGCTGTAGAAAAAGTAATGAAATAAATTGAAAGAGAGGATAACAAATGAAAGTTAATTTTTTTACACCTACAAGAGAATACTTAGAAAAGAAAGAAGAATTTAATAAGGCTATATCAGCTGTACTTGAAAGTGGAAGCTTTATATTTGGGCCTCAAGTATCAGAACTTGAAGAAGAAATAAAAAAATATACAGGAGCCAAGCATACCATAGCTGTAGCTTCTGGAACAGATGCACTTTTGATTTCTTCCCATGCACTTGGATTTAAAGATGGAGATGAAATTATAACTTCCCCTTTTACATTTTTAGCTTCAACTTCTTGTATAGCTAAATTAAATGCAAAACCAGTTTTTGTTGATGTAGATGAAGATACTTTTAATCTAGATGCAAATAAAATAGAAGAAAAAATAACTTCAAAAACTGCAAGTATATTACCAATACATCTTTTTTCACAGATGGCAGACATGGACAAAATAATGGATATAGCATCCAAGCATAATTTAAGCGTTTTAGAAGATGCTGCAGAAGCTTTTGGTATGCAGTGGGGAGGTTCCACGAGTGGATACAAACATTCTGGTACTATAGGAGATATTGGTATTTATTCATTTTTTCCAACCAAAACACTAGGTGGTTATGGCGACGGAGGCATGATAGTAACTAATAATGACAAGTTAGCTGAAACTGCTAAAATGCTTAGAGTACATGGCGCATCTAAAAAATATCATTATGACTATATAGGATATAATTCAAGACTTGATTCTATTCAAGCTGCTGTACTTTTAGTTAAACTAAAGTATATAGATAATGCAATTAAACAAAGACAAAAGGTAGCTGATTGGTACAAAGAAAGACTTGCTGATTGTGACTATATAAAGCTTCCTACAGTTAAAGGAAATCAAAAACCAGTATATTATGCATTTAATACATTAGTAGAAAAAAGAGATGAACTTGCTGCATACTTAAAGGAAAATGAAATTGGAACTAGCATTTATTATCCAATCCCTCTTCATCTTCAAAAATGCTTCGATTATTTAGGTTATAAAAAAGGTGATTTCCCTATAGCTGAAAAACTTTCAACTAAAGTTTTAGCTCTTCCTATATACCCTGAAATAACTGAAGATGAAGTTAACTTTGTGTGCCAAACCATTAAAAAATTCTATGCAAAATAACCTTATACAAAAAGCAGTATTTAGTTTTTACACTAAGTACTGCTTTATAAAATTAACCACACTTTTAAAAAATTCATTAAACACATTTTCAAAGCATTATATATATTTTATCCGAGAGTGTAAGCTCTCCAGGATTCCAACACCTTTTAGGACATTTCATAATCTTGTATGACATATGCAAATCATTTATGAACTTATAAAATTTATTATCAAGCCAGGGAGGAGTCCAACTTCCCGACCTACATATGTGAATTACATTTATGTTGTTATTTACTAAATCCTCTACCTTAGGATATTTTATAGAAAATGATTTATTTATTTCCTCAAATTCACTTTTTTCTTCATAAGTATAAGGACTGTAAACTATACTTGCCTTTTTTATAATACTGTCTTTTAAAAGTTTTCCAAGCCAATTGGCACAATTCAATTCAAAATCAAGTGACTTCATTCCGCCATAACCTAAATCAGAATGTGCATCAAAATTTATAACTTCATCACAATTATTGTTTTGAGCTATGAAATAAGAAAACTTATGGGAGTCAGATACATATACCTTAGCTTTTCTTTCTATGGAAAAACATTGTTTTATTTTACTCCAAAAGCCTTTCAGTTCATTACCTGTTCTAACTGTTTTTTCAATGTTTTCTCCCATTTGCCTATTTTTAAAATATCTCCTATACCACAATATAATATTTGTTCTCTTATTCTCAATATAAGAGCCGCACCATTCCTCTCTTACAGGAATAAAATAATCCCAATCAATGGTTAGAAGATTTTTTTTCATAGCAACACACCTCACATATAACTATAATGTTACACCTCCATCATGAATTTTTAAACCTTTCAAATACTAATTTTTAACATAAGATATCCACATGTTTCTTATATTTTTATAATATTCATCCCCCGTAATATTATAAAGTACATTCATTTCTTCAATGTGAATACAATGATAAAAGTCAGAACTACTGGGAGATCCATTTTTTATAATGTGATATAAATCATAGGATGTGAAGTTTCCTATATCATAATAAGGCAGTATATATTTTAGACTTAAAAGTCCTTTATTCCAGTATCTTTTAGCCATGTTGGAATAGTATATATTGGGAATACAGTGTACACTGCTCCAATCATATAAACCTATCAATGTAAATATATACCCGTTTAATGTGTAGGTAGACGTTTTTCCCACATACTGCTGAAAAAATATCTTATCTTCAAGGCTTTTATCTAAAGCACCTAGATTATCCATAACACCACCTTCTGAAACAGGCGTTAAAAGATATTTAAGCACTCTCTCCCCTGCATTTATATACTTTGAATCTTTAGTTAAATGATAGGCTCTAGTAAATACACTAAGTGCCTGCCCCTGGGACATACTTGAAGCCCATCCTTCATTTAAGCATTCATAATATCCAAATTTAAACTCATATCTTAGAGATCCATCCTTTTTTATACTCTTTATTAAAAAATCCGCTGTATTTAAAAATTTATCTTTATTAACCCCAGTATCCATATACCCATCATATAAATAAAGTGCATATTGGCATATAGTAACTGCATTGTAATAAAATTTGCCATTGTATTTTACCATGGGTATGCCGTTTTTATCATATTTAAAACTAGGCGACTCAAGATAAGCCCAATCCGGCTGATAATTAAAATATTTTTTTACAGGATCATATTCTTTGTATAATGTGTAATTACACTTATTGCTTTTATAATAATCCACACCATTTTTGCCAATATTCATATACTCCGGGAGGAAAGAATACTTATCCAAAACGGGCACTTTCCTCTCTGCCAACAGCTTACATATTTTCGCTTCGTTTATAATACTTTTTGGCATATTCTTATTTTCTAAAACTGTGTTATATCCTTCTATAGCTTTTGAATATTTTTTTTGATTTTGCAATCTTCTACTATTTTTTAGTATGTTTTTGGCTTCATTTTCAGATACTTCACCCACTTTTAAAAGCCTTTGCTGCTCCAGTAAACAAAATTATGTTAATAACCAAAATTATTACTGTACATATTATCTTTGTAATTATATTTTTTTTAAATTTCATATTTTCTCCTTTTATGATTTTCAAATAATATTAACCTATTATAACTTTTAATATTATTTTCTAATACATAAAAATATATTCTAAACTTTAATCATCACTATCACGTTTTATAGATAAAAAATCAATAATATGGAATTACCTTATTTCTACCTGCATGCTTTGCTTTATATAAAGCGATATCTGCACTTTCTATAATTTCTTCAACATTATTTACAATATCAGGATAAGTTGTAACTCCAACGGATACAGAAATATTAATTTTTTCACCCGTGGATACTATAAACTCATGCTTTTCTATTGCTTTTCTTATTCGTTCACCAATTTCCATAGCTTGTTTATTAGGACAGTCTATTAATAATATTGAAAACTCTTCTCCACCATTTCTTGAAATTATATCAAAAGACCTGCATGCTGTTTTAAGTATTAAAGCAATTTGTTTTAGCACTTCATCACCTGAAGGATGTCCATATGTATCATTAATTTTTTTAAACCAATCAATGTCTATCATAATAAGTGAAAGCCTTTCTTTTCTTTCAACCGCCTTTTTAGATAAATCATTAAACAAGTTGTTGAAATTTCTAACATTATTAAGCCCAGTTAAAAAGTCTCTGCAGGAATCTTCTTTAAACTGCACAAACAACAAACTTGATTGATTTATATACTCGCAAAGATAGTATATTATAAATCCAAATATAATTGTTAAAATTGAATATATAATAAAGGTTTTGCAAATTGTATCATTGATTTTTTCAGTTGACAATACTATATTCATAAAAAGAAAATGCAAAATCAAGCTGCTGATAATCATGCATATCCATTTTTTTGTTTTCTGTACACTGCATTTAGAAATAATCCCACAGCTAATACTTATACTTAATATTGTAATTGACATAATTAATGTTTGATAACTTATTAGTCCAAATACTATTGAAAAGAAAGAAATTACTACTCCTGTAATAAATGAACATAAAAAGCCGCCGTTTATTGCTGAAATAAGTATAGCAAGATTTTGAAAATCTACCGGTATGTAACCTTTATCTTCCATAATAAAAGGTATCAAAAATCCACCTAAAACTCCTGAAGTAATTCCATATAACACTCTTATCCTTACAGGAGACGATTGGTCTAATAAATGTTCTTTATTTTTAAAATATTGACTCCATATAAAAAAAAATGAAATGAAAAGAAATACATTATTAAGTAAATGTCTTGTAATAAATAAATATTTATTTATAGGACAACACCTCAAAACTTGAAAATTTCACTCTGACTAGTAAAAAGCATTATATTATAAGAATATTTTACACATTTTAAATTATTTTTTATATACATTATTATTTAGGACGAAATAAATATTTTGT
>DAIMMR010000182.1:1667-7550 GCA_036720575.1 Clostridium sp. | reverse complement strand
TTATAGTCTTTTTTTAATGGGACAGGCACCATTAAGTTTATTTTGAACTACGCCGATTTTTCCGGTAATAGGAACACTTTGGATTTACACATTTATGTATACGAAAATGCTTACGATTTTTCTTTGGTGAAAGAGTTTGTCCACAATATGGGCAGATAAATATTATAGGTTTAGTAGCGTGGTTGTTTTCATTGAAATTTTGACCACAGACTTTACACTGATACTGACCTCTATCACCATTGTTATCGTAGATATAGTGGTGAGGAGCACCACATTTTGGACACACAATATTTTCAGATATGGTCAAATGGACATTAACATCTCCAAATTGGGTCAATACTCTTGCTCAACTGACTATATTGTTTGAAGACAGAATTGAAGTTTATATATAAAAATAAGTTAAAAGTTAGGCCTGTACTATTTTGCATAAAAATGAATAATAATAGTATTATTGCAAACAATACTATTATTACAAAGCTACAGTATCCTATTATTTAATTATTCCCTAAAAAATAAAAATTACTACAGAAACGTATCCTATAGTAATTTCCAATTAGTTTTTATCATCTCTATTTTATTTTACACAAATCTGTGTATGTTCTCTTGTTCTCTTTTTTATTATCAGTTACTACATTTTTAGTTTCACTTTTCATAGTTGGTTCTGATGTCTGTTTTTTTGTATTCTTACTGGTTACTGAAGTTGAATTAGTGACAGTGGAATCTGCAGTAGTATCTGTTGTTGTAGTATCAGTTGTGGTTGATGTAGTAGTACTTGTTTCATCTGTTTGTGTATTTTCATTATTTTGGGAATCTTTCTTTGTCTGTTCTTTTGTTTCCTTTATCAATTTACCCACACTTATCTTAGAGGCTTCTTTTTTTGTTTCAATAACTTTTGTGAGATTTTGTTTTTCTATATCTAATGCTTGTCGTTTTTGTTGCAGTAAGTCTTCTGCAGCCTTAATTGTTGTTTCATCTCCTGATTTTTTTGCTTTTTCAATGGCTGCTTTAGCTTCATTACATTGTTTTTTAGTAGTATTATAAACTGTACGTTCTTTTCTTAGGGCTAGTATAGCATCTCTTTTTGCTGTCTGCATTTCTATAACTTTTGCTACTACATCTTTTGCTTTATCTCCAACTTTATTCTGAAGTGCAGCTAATACATCAAGGGATTTTTTTTGTTTATCAGTAATTTTACTTTCTATACATTCCAGTCTTTTGAGTTTGTCTTGATTATCTATAGTTTGATTATTGTTTATTGCATCTTGGATTTTATTTTCAGCTGCGTCCATATTACTCTGATAATCATTAAGGGCTGTGTCCGCAAGATCCTTCTTATTTTTACTTACCATTACCTCGCTTTCACCTAATCTTTCTTGAGCTATTTGAGATAACCTATTTGCTTTTGTTTCATCTGAAAAACATAATGCAACTTTTATACTATCAACTGTTTTATCTGCTGGATATAAAATACTATCTGGTGTTATACCAGCCCGATCTTTTAGAGTTGCTGTATCAGCGGCAAATGTTGTGCCACCTATACTTAATATCATTACTACACTTGCCACTAAAATTGTTGTTTTTCTCATTTTAATCATCCTTTCTACATACGCATTTAACTAAATCATTAAAATATACGATGTCTTAATATATTTTAGGGGGTTTAATGAATTCCCCCCTAAAATTTTTATTTATTGCGTATAATATTTATAGATGGGGTGATTTCATGCAGAATATCAGTCACTTGTTCTATGAAAACAGAAATAAATTTATTAGTGAAAATAAAAACTTTATATATAAATGTACCTATACTGTTTCCAAAAGATATCTTCAATGGGAAAATGATGACGAACTAAGCATTGCTTTAATTGCATTTAACAAAGCTTGTGATAGTTATACAGAATCTAAAGGAAACTTCTATGCATATGCAAAAATTATAATTAGAAATGCATTAATTGATTATTTTAGAAAAAATAAAAATTCACCTTTGCTTACCTTTGATAATGGTGATTATATCATGGAAAAATTAGATAACAACAATTCAATATCCAAATTTGAATTAGAACTGGAAAATAAAAATAGAGCAGATGAAATTATTGAATTAAATAAAGAACTTATAAAATATAAAATTGATTTTACTAGCCTTGTAAATAATAGTCCCAAGCATAAAGATACAAGAAATAATGTTCTAAAGCTTGTTTTGAAAATATGTAATAATAGTGAGATTAGCAATTCCATATTAAATAATAAGCAATTACCTGTTAAACGAATATGTATGTATACTGGATTCAATAAAAAATTTATTGATAAATGGAGAAAATATATTATTGTTTTATTTATAATATTTAACAGTGAAAATTTTCTTTACATAAAGTCTTATTTAAATATAAAAGTAGGTGAAAATGATGGGTAAAAAAGAGGGGATAGTAATAAGTATAAATGGAAAATATGCTAATTTGCTTACTTCTTGTGGTGAATTTATAAAAGTAAACTGTAATGGAAAGAAGCCTAATATTGGAGAAATATTTAAAGGAGATGAAGTTTTTCATAATTTTTTTTATCTTAATGGGAAAGTAATAGCAGCTGCAGTATGTATAATGTTTATATTATTTATAGGTGGAGGTGCTAAGGCTTATTATAGTCCAGTAGCTACAATTCTGGTAAATATAAATCCACATATTGAATTAAAGGTAAACTTCTTAAACAGAATTATTTCCTCCAAAGCATTAAATGGTGATGGCAGTAAAATATTAAGTCAGGTAAAAATAAATAATGTTAATATCAATAATGGTTTAAAAATAATAATTGATGAATCTAAAAAAGATAAATTTATTAATGAGGATTATATCAAAACAAAAACTATTTCTGTTAATATAAGTGGTAAAAATATAGATATTTCTGAGTTTAAATCAAATATAGAAACTTCTAATTTAAATGTTAAGATTCAATCTAATGGTAATATAATTTTAAATAAGAACCCAAATAAGAACTTAAATAAGAACTCAAATAGTAGTTCAAATAGCAGTACAAAGATTACCAATAATGATACATTTAATAATCCGTTGAATAATGTAAAGTCATTAAGTAACGAAAATAATAATAAAGAATTAAATAGTAATATCAATAAGAACAGTTCTTTGGAAAAAAATGGTTATGTTAATGGAAATAATTCTACCTTAGATAAAAATAATGATGGAAGGCAAACTAATTTAAGACAATCACAATATTTAGATAGTAATAGAATTAAAGAAGAGCAAAATTCTCAGAAAAGAATTGATAAAAATGAGGATAATAATTCCAGTAAAGACAACCTATCTAAACAAAATTCCAATTCAAATGGTCATAAATAAAACATTAAGACCTGAAAAAATAAAATCATAAGTGCTTAATTTTATTAAAAAATCTGAAAGTATCAAGTGATTCAAAGGTTCAGGTGGAGTTTATTCATGAGGAATATTTTTCCTTACTTGAACCTTTTTCTTATTGTATGTTTTTATTATAATATCAAGTTGTAGGCAAATTCTAAAAGAGCTGACCTTGACACAATAAAATAGACAGAAAGAATCCATAATTATCTTAACTTTTCTTAGGGGATGCCTGAAAACTTTAAATTGCATAAAAGTCAAATTGTTGGTAAAATAAGAAAAAAACTTGGAGATTAATATTATGGCACAAAAACGTTATGAAATGTCGGATGAACAATGGATTGAAATTAAAGATTTATTCCCGGTAGCTAAAACAGGACGCCCTCCTATTGACAACCGTCTTATGTTTAATGCAATCCTATGGATTGCCAGAAGTGGTGCTGTCTGGCGTGATTTACCGGAGCACTTTGGTTCCTGGAAAACTGTATACAGCCGGTTTTGTAAATGGCGTGATGACGGTACTTTACTAAATATTTTTCAGACCCTAAATGAAGAAGCAGACTATGAAAATTTAAGTATTGACTCTACTTCTGTAAAGGCTCATCAGCATAGTGCAGGAGCTAAAAAGGGGCAATAAATCATGAGTTCAACCAACACATTGGAAAGAGTCGTGGTGGAAATACGACCAAAGTACATGCCAATTGTTGATGGGTTAGGCTATAATGGACCCAAAATTCAGACAAAAAAAGTTGAATTATAGTTAGGTTCTCCATAAAATTTTTAATAAGGATGGTGAATCAGATGAAGAAAAATTATAGTAATGTCATAATTGGTAATTAAACTAAAAATTTTACTAAAGTTTAAGATGCTTCAAAAATGGAGAATCACCTACCAAGGTTAAATTTACCGCAAAATTAAAATTGGATGTCTTATTGTGTATTAGATATTAGAGTTATTTTAACTAATTTTTTATATATACAAATATTGTTTTGGGAATAATTATTGTATAGAATTATTTAGAAGTTAATGGTTTAGCATATTTAATGAATTATACTTTTTATAGTTATCCATACTAATATTAATTGATTGTAAAATAATATTAGGAGGATTAGCATATGAATAATGGATTTTACTTAAATTTTCCAAAAGCTGTTCCAGAGCAGACTCAAAGTAGACATCCGGGCATAGAATCTCAAATGAATCCGAGGCCTGTATTTGAAGATCCAAGCTATAAAGGCGGCAATAGATTAAAAGACAAGGTAGCATTGATTACAGGAGGAGACAGCGGCATAGGAAGAGCTGTGGCTGCAGCTTTTTCAAAGGAAGGTGCTGATTTGGCAATAATTTATTACGACGAGCACGATGATGCCAAATACACAAAAGAAATTGTTGAAAAGAATGGGAGACAATGTGTGTTGTTTCCAGGAGATATTTCAGATGATAATTTTTGCATAAATACAGTGAAAAGTGTAATAGATAAGTTTAGTAAGATAGATGTATTGGTAAATAATGCTGGAGTGCAATTTACTCAAAACAGCATTGAGGACATAACAAATGAACAGATGGAGAGGACTTTTAGAACTAATATATTTAGTATGTTTTATCTTACAAGAGCGGTGTTACCTCATCTGAATCCCGGAAGTTCTATAATAAACACCACATCCATAACTGCTTATGATGGCAATGAAACACTTTTGGATTATTCCTGTACAAAAGGAGCTATAGTATCTTTCACTCGTTCTATGGCATTATCTTTGATAGATAGAAATATAAGGGTTAATGCGGTGGCACCAGGACCTGTATGGACTCCGCTTATTCCATCATCTTTTAGTGCCCAGCGGGTAGGCAAATTTGGTTCAAACAGTCCTATAAAAAGACCAGCCCAGCCAGTCGAGATAGCGCCTGCTTATGTATTTCTTGCTTCAATGGAATCTTCCTATGTTACAGGTGAGGTCATACATATAAATGGAGGACAATTTATAGGAGGATAAAAAGTTAAGGGTTAAGGAGAAATTATCCATAACCCTTATTTTTAATTCTAATTAAAAGCACTTTTTAGTATCCATAAGGTCTTGTACTTGTACTAGAGCTTCACCAAAACGTTGAAAGTGAACGACTTCCCTGGCCCATAGAAATTTTAGAACATCTATTATATCCACATCGTCTGTTAATTTTATTAGATGTTCATAAGTTGTTCTGGCTTTTTGTTCTGCGGCCATATCCTCATGAAGATCTGTTATAGGATCTCCTGTGGCTTGAATATATGCAGCTGTCCATGGAACACCGTTGGCATCTGTAGGAAAGGTGGCTTTTCCATGTTGAGTATAATGAGAAGCTAGGCCTGCTTCCTTAAGTTCATCTATAGTCGCATCTTTTAATAACTGGTATACCATTGTGGCTATAATTTCCACATGAGCTAATTCTTCAGTACCTATGTCTGTAAGTAATCCTTGGGTTTTACCCGTAGGCATGGTGTAGCGTTGGTTTAAGTATCTGATACCGGCACTTAATTCCCCATCGG
>DAIMMR010000182.1:0-1654 GCA_036720575.1 Clostridium sp. | reverse complement strand
AGCCACCAGATATTTTGCCATTTTTAAGTCTTTACACCTTATATTTACAGGATATTGCAGTTTTTTTTCATAAATCCACATATATAATACCTCCTATATGTCAGATTCCCAAGGCCAGGGTTCGTTTACCCATGTCCAAGGGTACTGACTTTGGGAGAAACCAAAATTAAATAGAGCACCAAAGTTTAGTTCATATTCTCTTATAAGTTTCATAAGTTGTTTTGAAAATGTATTGAAATCTGATAATGCTTTTTTGTTATCGGGAAAGTTGTCTAAAAATATACTTAAATCTAGAGTAGCAAATTCCAATTGACGAATTTTATTCAGTAAACTTTCACGGTTATCCATGTTTATTTTCCTCCTACACAATCTTCATTTTCAGGATAAGGCATAACAAGATTTGGAAATACAGTACCTTTTTTTAATGCTATATTTAAAGGAAGCAATCCTATATAAGGTTGCATAGGGATATATGCTCTTGCAAGCCTTCTTCCTGGAGATGGAGGAAGATTAGAATTACGCATAAACTTTGGATTTACATAGGGGATAAATCTTGAATACAATATTTTCACCTCGTATATTTTCTCTACAATGATAATATATTCAACGCTGTAAATTGTGTTAACGTAAATTATTTCAAAGGTATGTCTTGAAAAATTTATTAATATAGAGGTTTTAAATATATTGGTTTAATGATATAATCATGTTAAATGATATATTATAATGACTAATTTAATAAACAAGTTTGTGTAAACTCCTATAAATGTTTTTCACTATATAATTTGTGTACCCTCCAAATTTATATATTTATTATTTACAGGGAGTTTACATAAATCTTCTATATATTATACGATTAAGTAACTAGTTTTGCTTCAAATAAAATATATTTTATTTGAAGTTTTTTTTGTATAAATTTATCATCTGGGATACATAATAATTTTGGAGGTGTTTTTTATGTCAATGAATTTAGCTAATGCGGTAAGCTTAAGTAATAAGGAAAGATCATTGTTAGAGGATCAGAAAAGTCATGAGGCCATGTGTGTACAAAAGTATACTAATTATGCCAGCCAGGCCAGAGATTCACAGTTAAAACAGTTGTTTTTAAATAATGCTTCAATTGAGCAGGAACATTTAAACAGTATCAATACTATGTTGCAGGGACAGTTGCCCGATATGAACAATAAGCAAAGTACAAACAAGGCAAATCCTAATATGAGTACTTCCTCATCTGCAGGAAGCCAGGTTTCTGATGCAGATATGTGCAAGGATATGCTTATGACAGAAAAGTATATTTCAGGTACATATGATACTTCTATATTTGAATTTAAAGATACAAATGTTAGGAATATACTAAATCATATACAGAAGGAAGAACAACAACATGGAGAATCCATTTACAAGTATATGGAAAGCAAAGGGCTATATAGTATCCAGTAAAAAGCTTTCAGTATTAAAGTAGTGATTTAAATAAGAGTTATGGGAGATACCGCCTATAACTCTCGATTTTTATTGAAGATTTATGCCAAGGGATGTAATTATTTTTATTTGAACCATTTGTTTCTGGGATAAGTTTTCCAATTGAAGAGATTCTGAATAATTAGTCTTACACCATATGGCAAAATGCTCACAATTATTTTGCAGTAAATTATAATTT
>DAIMMR010000181.1:0-7648 GCA_036720575.1 Clostridium sp. | reverse complement strand
AAAATAGAACAATAGTATCAGAATTTTAGTAAAAATTCTGATACTATTTTTTTATATATCATTGCTTTTGTAGTTTTTTGATTTTATGTATAAAACCTTAATAAACTTTTTAACATTTATATGTATAGGTTGGCTAAGAGGGGTATTATTTTTTAATTCCAGCATTTTTTTTCTCACTTCCGTAAAATCGAAAAATTCAGCAGCATATTCTTCAAATTTGGGGTTAGAATAGTCTGTAAGACCAAGAGAGGCTATATAATTTAGTGACTGAAGTACGGCTCTCCTAACTCTTTGTTCTGACGCTTTTATCTCTTTTTTTATATTAATTGAAGAAGAACTTTGTCCAAGTTTTTTTCCAGAGGTTTTAATGAATATTTCCTTTAAAGATGGGAAATCCTTTTCAATAGTTTTTTTGTTTTCACGAGTATATAAATATTCTACAATGGACAGTAGATCTTTACTGCCGCTTTCAGCAATTATACCTAATTGGTTTAATATAAATTTACTGTATTCTAAAATACCTTTATTTGATTTTGAACTGTTCTTATTATCCAGGGTATCCGTTTTTAAAAAGTTCAAGGTGTCTTGAATATAATTTATGGATTTTTCAATCTTTATTTGTTCAATTACCTTTTTTATAACGCCAATTACTTCAAGTCTGTTTATTGGTTTTGTAATATAGTACTGTACGCCTAAAGAATAAGCTTTTCCTATCATTTCTTTGCTTTCTACTTGAGATAGCATTATTGATTTACCTTTAAAAGAAGGGTCAAGTTCACTTATAGTTTGAAGACCATCTTTAACTGGCATTAAAAGATCAATTATAAGTATATCTATTTTTTTATTACATAGAAAGCTAGTTGATATGGGAACACCATTTGCTGCTTCACCAACAACTTCTCCCAAATTGTAATCTTCAATTATTTCAGATAACATTGAACGAATAGCTTCATCATCGTCTACAATAAAAAATCTCATGTTTGTATCATCCTTCCTTTATCAAACTTTTAATTGGAAGCTCAATAGTAAAAGTAGTTTCACCTGAGTTAGATGCGCTTTCCAGCATAACTCTTCCTTTTAAATTTGTAACTATTTGTTTTACATAAGAAAGACCTATTCCTGTTGATGGTTTTCCTAGCTTATTATATTTTGTTGTATAGCCTGGTTTAAAAATGAGATCCTTTTTCTTTTCAGGTATCCCTACGCCATTATCAGATACTTGAAATTTAATTAAGTCTTCTATTTTGCTTATATAGATTTTTATAGTACCGGCATTTTCTATGGATTCTACAGAATTTGATACTAAGTTATTTATAAGTGACAGTACAGTATAAACATGAAGATCAGGGATGCCGCCAGATGCTATATTTATTGAAAAATCAATGCTTTTTCCAAGAGCCATAGAATATTTTTTATTTGTATCTTCTATTATGTTGCAGATCTCCTCAATATTCATATAGTCTTTAGAATTTTCGGATAAAATCATTTTAGAAAGTCCAGAATATATTCTTTGGTTGTCCTTTTTAATTTCATGTACTTGACCTGCAATTTTTAATAAGCTTTGTGACAATTCATCTCTATTTAATTTTGAATAATTGTTTTTTAAAGATTCATATAAAGTGTAACAGTCTCTTGTAATGTTTTCTGCAAAGGTTAGGGATTTTTTTAATTGTACAGATTCTGCATACAAGTTTGAAATAAGCAGCAGCATATACCTATTTTGTTCTTTTTGTTGGTCAGCGGCTGTTCTAACTTCATTTAACTTTATTATGTTGAAAAAACCGAGTACGAAAAAAGATCGTATAATTGCGACTATGGAAACTAACCCCAAGGCATAAACTGAAAAAGAATTTCCAAGTAATAAAAATCTCACTACAAGTTCACAGATTGAGGACAGTATCTCTATACAAGCAGCTAATATGCCCATCAAAAGAGGATTGTTGTGTAAACTATTTACTTTTGTTAAATAAAATAAACATGAAAAAACTAAATAATAAAAGAATGATGGAAAATTTATCAAAAAAGCTTGATGAAATTCAGATCTACTTTGAAGTACGCAGTCGAGAATAACCCTAAATGTAACGGTAGATATACCAGCTACAATTCCGTATATGAGTATGGGAAGTTTCTTAACCCAAAATAAAAAAAACAAAAACAGTATGGAACCAAAGCTAACACGGAAAGTGCTATGTAGTGGGAAAAATTTAAATTCTCCAACTATTGGTACTAAAGATACTATTAAAAGTAAAATAAATAAATCGTCTTTTAAGACAGATGTAGTATTCTTCAAACAAACGCACCTCGTTTTAAGTATATTATAAAAATAAAACCCCATATATTATAAATTAAATAAGCAAAATTGACAAACCTCTACAAAAATATTATTAATTATATATTTTAATTAGTTTGAAATTTAAATTAGTATATGCAAATATATTCTTTATTTATAAAATATATAAAATTTTTTTATATATTTCAGTATAATAATATAGTTTTTTGTATGTTAGGTTGTAATATTGAGATGTTGGAAATATGTACATATATTAATCGATTATTAATCGATTACAAAACAACGATGTAATTATTTAAAAGACGAAAAGGGAGATTAAAATGGAAAAGAAGAAAAGAAAACTTAAAGGTGGACTAGCTACTCAAATTTTAATTGGTCTTATACTTGGAGTTATAGTTGGTGCTATTTTTTATGGTAATCCAAATTTAACTAAATATCTTCAGCCTTTTGGAACCATCTTTATAAGGCTTATTAAAATGATAGTTATACCTATTGTAATATCTTGCCTAATAGTAGGTGTTGCTGGTGTAGGAGATATGAAGAAAATAGGTATGCTTGCATTAAAGACTATAGTATATTTTGAAATAATGACTACTATTGCATTACTTGTCGGACTTATATTTGCAAATGTATTCCATCCAGGCACAGGTGTAAATATGAGTAGTTTGTCTAAGACAAGCATCGCCAGTTACGTTGATACTGCCAAAAAGGTTACTAATAAGGGATTTGTAGATACTATAATAGACATTGTTCCGTCAAATATTATGGATTCTTTAAGTAAAGGAGATATGCTCCCAATTATATTTTTCTCTGTTATGTTTGGACTTGGAGTTGCGTCTATTGGAGAAAAAGGAAAACCTATAGTGAACTTTTTCCAGGGAGTAGCAGATACAATGTTCTGGGTAACTAATCAGGTTATGAAAACTGCACCTATAGGTGTATTTGCATTAATCGGTTGTACTGTATGTAATTTTGGACTTAAATCTCTTATTCCATTGGGAAAATTAATGATACTCGTTTATGCAGGTATGATTTTCTTTATACTTGTATTTATGGGGATAGCAGCAAAATTGGTTGGAAATAGTGTGCTTAAAGTAATAAGAATATTAAAAGATGAGCTTGTGCTTGCTTTTAGTACAGCTAGTTCAGAGACAGTACTTCCAAGGTTGATGACAAAAATGGAGAAGTACGGATGTCCAAGTGCTATTGTATCTTTTGTAATTCCTACAGGTTATACGTTTAACCTTGACGGTTCCACACTTTATGAATCTATGGCAGCTTTATTTATAGCACAATTATATGGTATACATCTTTCCGTTGGAGCTCAAATAAGTTTAGTAATTGTACTTATGATAACTTCAAAGGGAATAGCTGGTGTTCCAGGTGCTTCTTTTGTAGTATTGTTAGCTACATTAGGAACTTGTGGTATTCCAATAGAAGGTCTTGCTTTTATAGCTGGAATTGATCGTCTTTTAGATATGGGAAGAACAGTAGTAAATGTTGTTGGAAATTCTCTAGCCAGTATATTTGTTGCCAGCTGGGAACATGTATATGATAAAGAAAAAGGTGAAAAGTATTACCAATCCATTATAAATCATAAAGATCCTAAAGATAAATTAAAAAGTGTAGAGGCATAATAATGGTGCCTGGCACCGAGTGGGACAAAAATATTCCCGTTAGGTGCCAGGCACCTAAAGTTCTTCATCATTTAAATGATAAGGATAAGTTGATACTACAATATTTTTATTCCTCAGTAAGTTCTCTCTAAGCAAAAATCCTGTATGATTATGAAGAAAATTTCCCCACCACTTATGTGTTATAAATTGTGGCAATATTATAGTTACTTTCTCATCCTCAGAAGCTGCATTTGATATGATCTCTATATACTTTAGTAATGGAGTTATTATTTGTCTATAAGGAGAATACTTAGTTACTAGTAATATATCTGTATTTAACTCAGCCCATTTAATTTTTAGTTTGTCTATAGAATTTTTATCAATAGATACATTTAAAGCTATTACATCTGGTGTGATGCTCCTAGCATATTGTAAAGCATTTAATGTTGCTTTATTTAAACTTGCAATAGGAATTATGCAAATATGTGTAAACTTTTTACCTAACTCTATATTTAATATATCTTCTTTTGATGCTCTCAGCTGTTCTGCAACTTTATCATAATGTCTCTTTATAGATGCCATAATAATAACTAGTATAGGAATTAAAGCAATAACTATCCATGCACCAGCTAATGCTTTTTCATATATAATTATAAGCGTTGTAATTATAGTTACTATGGCGCCTATACCATTAATTAAAGCACGCTTTTTCCATCCAGGTTCAGTACTACTCTTCCAATGCAGCACCATTCCCGTTTGTGCTAAAGTAAAGGACAAGAAAACACCTACTGAATACAGAGGGATTAGGCTGTGAACATCTGCTTTAAATATAAGTACTAATATCCCCGCAATAAAGGATAATACTTCAATGCCTATTGAGAAGCTTAGTCTCTTACCTTTCATAGTGAATTGTCTTGGTGCAAATCCATCTCTGGCAACAACGTACATTAGCATAGGAAATCCTGTAAAAGCTGTATTACATGCCATTATTAATATTATAGATGTAGTAATCTGTATAAAATAGTACATAAAGTTTCTGCCAAATACACCAAATGCTATTTGGGATAAAACTGTAACATTTTTTGTTGGTACAGCATGATAAAATCTAGCAAGTAGTGAAGTACCACCAAAGATAAACAATATTAAACTTGACAATAATATCATAACTATTTTAGCATTTTTTTGGCTAGGTTTTTTGAAATTAGGCACTGCATTACTTACTGCTTCTAATCCCGTTAATGCTGAACACCCTGAAGAAAAAGCTCTAAGAATTAAAAATATACTTAATGTTCCCGTTGCATTAATAGAAGTATTTATCATAGGCGTAGAGGTACCATATATAGAGTATTTTATAAAACCATATATAATCATAATTATTATACCAAGTATAAACAGATAAGTAGGTATACTAAATATTTTAGATGATTCACTAATACCTCTTAGATTTAAGATAGTGAGTATGATAATTAATCCCACTACTAGTGAAATCTTATGAATTCCTAAAGTAGGAAAAGCTGATATTATTGCTGTAACTCCAGCACTAGCACTTACTGCAACAGTCAATATATAATCTATTAATAATGCAGATGCAGCAACTAATCCTGGTCTTATCCCTAAATTTTCTTTGGCAACTATATAGGCACCTCCACCTTGTGGGTATGCCCTTATAATCTGAAGATATGATATAGTGAGAATAAACAATAAGCCTATAATCATTAATGAAACCCATGCAAGCCAATTGTATGCGGCTAAACCTAATACGCCTATTAATACGAATAAAATTTCTTCTGCTGCATATGCAACTGATGAAATAGCATCACTAGCCATAATGGCTAATCCAAACAAAATATTATATTTTTCATGTGATGTTTGTTCATTTGGAAGTGGTTTACCAATTAAAACATCTACAAATTTTTCTAACATAATACTGCCTCCAAAATATATAAAAAATACGTATCTATAACAGGTGTATATTAATCCAACTTAATAACTCTAATTTAAGTTATTTTGAGTAACTTTATATAGATATATACCTTTTTATAAAAATTAGTTAATGGTATAAATATGTGATATATTATATTTTAATGGAAATATTATATGGAGAGGAGAGAAGATAACTTGAAAGATAAATATGTAGTGGGAGTTGATTTAGGTGGTACTAAAATTTGTGCTGCTGTTGTAAATTTCATGGGACAAGTAATATGTAAAGCTACTTTACCAACGGAAGCGGAAAAAGGAGAAAAATTTATATTAAATAGGATGATAAAGATTATTGAGAAGGTAATTGGGGAGTGTAAAGTTGATAGAAAAAAAGTAGTAGGCGTGGGAATCGGATCTCCAGGCCCGCTTGATATAGACAAAGGTGAGATAATATGTACCCCAAATTTGCCTTTTAGAAATTTTAATATTGTAAAGCCAATAAAGGATAATTTTAAGATTCCCGTATATTTGGATAATGATGCAAATGCAGCGGCACTAGGGGAATATATGTTTGGTGCAGGCAAGGGCAGTAAAAACATGGTATTCATAACAGTTTCTACAGGAATAGGTGGAGGAGCTATATTAAATGGTAAGATATATAGAGGTAATACTAAAAATGCATTGGAAGTAGGGCATATGACTTTAGAAAAAGAAGGCCCCCTGTGTAACTGTGGGAATTATGGCTGTGCAGAGGTACTTGCATCCGGTACTGCTATAGCACGAGAAGGAAAAAGAGCAGTGAAAATAGGAGAGTGTACTTCCCTTTCTAAATATAAGGATATAACTTCAAAAGAAGTATTTAAGGAGGCAGAACTTGGAGATGAAGTATCTAAAAATATATTGGACAGAGCCTTAAATTACCTTGGAATATGTGTGGCAAATGTAGTCACTTGCTTTGATCCAGAAGTAGTTGTGATAGGAGGAGGAGTCTCCAAAGGGGGAAGTATAGTTTTAAGTAAAGTAAAACAGGTTGTGAAAAAAAGGTGTTTTCAATCTACAAGTGAAAACACTAAGATACTTTCTGCACTTTTAGGAGAAGATTCTGGAGCTATTGGAGCTGCAGCTCTTGCTATTATGGAAAGTTGTTATGAAAATTAGATGCAGCTATCGGCCTTTAAGACAATCTGTTGCAGGTGAAATAAATAAGAACAAAGATAAAATTGCACAGAATGATAATCAGAAAATTTAAAAAGGAGACCTCACGTAAGGAATTATAAAATTTTAAGACACTTATGTGAGGTTTTTAATTAACGTAAAAATTATTATGTTTACTTAAAATTAAAGTAAACTATTATCTCCAATTTTACTTTCACTATTTGAAATATAATTTTTGATTTTTCCACCAGTTTTTTTTATGGTTTCTTTCAACTTTTCATTATCCAAAGAATTAGAATTTACAATTACTTTATAAGATGTGTTTTCAAGGTCTCTAAAACTACCGAAACCACTTATCATGGGACTTGTAGATGGAAGAGTCCTTCCAGATGAAGTATAGGAAACTCCTGAGGAATTTATTACGTTTGAAAAATTTATACCAAAATCTGAATTAGAGCTTAAGGGGTCTATATAATTGTCATTTAAATCCACAGCGGTATGGCTAAATCCTTCACTTTTAAGTTTTTTTACAGCTTCATTGGCGTTTTTAATGCCTTTATAGTAAATTTCAATTCGCATTTTGACAATCTCCCTTCTTTTAATATAACATCAATAATTATAATTATAGTTTCCCACTTATTTTCAATAATATTCTATAATTGATTTT
>DAIMMR010000180.1:0-7670 GCA_036720575.1 Clostridium sp. | reverse complement strand
AATGTATTAACAAAATAATTATATAGAATATAAAGTTAATATACAACAAAATAAATAAATTAATTAGTATTACCTATTTTAGCTAACCTTCATATTATAGTTGTAAGGGGGCGATGGTGTGTTGGAGTATCTTTATATATGCAGCACTTCTTCTGATACGGTATCAAAGGTGAATTTGGATGATTTTCATGAAGAAACTAGAATACATTTAAAATCTGAGGACATGACCTATAGAGTTGGACCCCATGGTGTATGTTTAAGTGATTCTAAGCTTATAACGGCAAACAAATATAATAACAGCATATCTATAATAGATATGAAAAATGAAATTCAGGAAGAAACTTATTACGTTGGGGCATGTTGCAATGATATTATTACCTATAAAAACACTGCATATATAATATGCAGTGATTTAAACAGCTTGCTTGTTTTTGATCTTAACATGAGAAGAGTGGTTGAAGAAGTTCCCTGTGGAAATCTTCCTTACAGTATATGTTTGAATAAGGAAAGAAAACTTTTGGTAATATCTAATATGGAAGATGATAGCATAACCTTAATAGACTGCAAAAAAAATGAACGTATAGCTAACATAAGAGTAGGGTGCTATCCTACTAAGGCTGTGTTTGCAGTGGATGGACAGCATATACTTATCTGTGAAAGCAATATAGGATCGGAGTTTAGAGGAAGTATAGCCATACTATCACTTAAAAACTATAAAGTTATAAATAGAATTATTGTGGGAAATTCACCAATAGACATATACTGCAGCAGTAGATACTGTTTTGTATCCAATTTTGGAGATGGCACAGTAAGTGTTTTAGATATAAACAACTACAAGGAAAAAAAGAGGTTGATTGTAGGGGGGATGCCTGCAAGTATATTAAAACGAAGAGGAAGTTTATATGTGGGTGATAATTATAACAATTTATTGATAAAGGTAAATTTAAAAGATGAGAATAAAAAATATATACCTATAGGTGGAGAACCTACAGGTATGGTTGTGAAATAAATCTTTAATCTTCCATAAGTAATTCGACTATTTTATAATAAATTTCTGAAAAGTTTTTTTCCCACTTTTCACATAGTTTTTGGGCAGCCTTTTTAGAATCTACATTTAGCTTCAAGTTCATTAAGGTGGAATTACTTTCTGATATTTTTAAATTTACCATAAAACTGTTTTTATGTTTAGTTGTATAGTTGGCATTTACTAAGATTTTACTTTTTATGTCATTAAAACGCTTATCTATATAGTTGTCTAATATATCTATTTTATCTTTGGAAATTCTATTTCCGAAGAGGGACAACACTTTTATGCCCTTTTTGGTGATTATGAATTTATGGTTATTTTGAGAATCTATCTGCTTGATAAAATTAGAAGATAGGAGCTCATTTAAATACTGCTGAAGAGTAAAATAATTTATGAAGTCATTTTCCAGTATAACTTCGGTTATTTGATTATTGGAAATAGGAAACTTGATTTTTTTAAATATGTAAAGCAGAAGTAATTTATTTTCTGCTAGTTCTAAAGTATTTTCAAACATTTAAAATCCTCTCCATTGAATTAAGAATACTAAAATAATATATATGTATATTATAGCATAATTGTATAAAATATTTGAATGCATATTTTTCAATGTAATATATCTACAATAAATTTTTTGAATTTTGTAATATTTGTTGTTATAAAATACTATATAAAATTATGAAATAAATATATTGTGGAGGTAAAAATTGAAATCAAGATGTATAAAAAAAATATTTATGGTATCTATATTATTACTTATAGCCATTGGAGTATCATTATTTGCAAATTATAGATATGAAGGGACATTTGCAAGGATAAATGGGAAATTACCTATTTACTGTGTTGACACAAAAGATAAAAAAGTTGCTATAACCTTTGATGTTAGCCTGGGAGATGAATACATTGATGAGATATTAAATGTACTGGATAAACATAATATAAAAGCTACATTTTTTGTAGTAGGGGATTGGGTTGATAGAAATCCCAATAAACTAAAGGAGATATATAGTAAAGGACATGAAATAGGAAATCATTCAAATAGGCACCCTGATATGACGAAAATATCTAGAGATAAAATTATTGAAGATATAAATATAAATGAAGCTAAAATAAGAAGTATAACAGGAAGTGGAACAAAATTGTTTAGGTGTCCTGAAGGGTCTTATAATGACGATGTAATAGATATAGTAAAGAATTCAGGATATTACTGTATTCAATGGGATGTAGATAGTATAGATTGGAAAGAGCAGGGGGCAGATCTTGAATACAACAGGGTTATAAAAAGTACAAAACCCGGTTCTATATTACTGTTTCATAATAGTGCAAAGTATACACCACTTAATTTGAAAAGGATAATAGTAAATTTAAAGGAAAAAGGATATAAGTTTGTTAAGGTAGGAGATTTGATATACAAAGATAACTATAAAATGGACTACGACGGAAAGCAGATGAGAAATTAATATGACTTATATTAAACAGTTATTGAAAAACACAATAAATATGTATTATAATGGCAATGAGGGCAAGTATCAATGATTGGATTACAATTTAGAAAATAGTATAAAAAAACATATCCTGCTTAAAATAATTTTAAAACATATATTTTAACAGGAGGTAATAAAGATGCAATCTATAGAAATTATTGAAACTAGTGCCCGATTTAAGAAATATTTGTTAGAGCTTCTTGATTTAATGAATTTAAACTACTGCACTTTTACAGACAATGATGTTAGTAGAAAGGTAAATTATGTAGTACTAAATTCTATAGACAAAAGGTACAAAGTTCTAGATGGAGATTATTGTTTTGTAAATATGGATTTAATAAGTAAAAAGAAAAATAATGTAGATATATCCGGTTGCATCATAACCTATGGGCTGGGAAGTAAGAATACGGTTACTATATCAAGTCTAGACTATTCTAGCGGATTTGTATATTGCCTCCAAAGGGATATTATATGTGAGGGGAAAAGGGTGATTGAAGCTCAGGAAATTCCAGTTAATATGCCACTCAGAGATATTGATGAACTTTACGCAGCTGTAGTAGCTATAACTATAGGTCTTATGGAAGACAAGTGCATTTATGATTTGATCAAAAATAAAACATTTATGACTTTAAGCTAAATTATAAGTATATTTTTGTTTTTTGATGAATAACTATATGATAGTGAAACATTTAAAACTAAGGGAAAGAGGGGTTTATGATGGACAATTTAATGTTAAACAATAAGATCTATCTTGAAGGTACAGTAGCTTCAGAATTACAATTTAGCCATGAAATGTATGGAGAGGGTTTTTACACCTTTAATGTTGAGGTTCCTAGATTAAGCGAAAGTAAGGATATGCTATTTATTACAATTTCAGAAAGGCTTATAGGGGGAATGGATATCAAAGTTGGAACTGATGTAATAATAGAAGGACAACTTAGGTCCTACAATAAATTTGTGGATGGGGCAAACAGATTGATATTAACTGTATTTGCAAGAAATATAGATTTTTGTACTGAAAGAAGTAAAAATCCAAATCAAATTTTTCTTGATGGATTCATATGTAAGGAGCCAGTTTATAGGACAACTCCCTTTGGCAGAGAGATCTCAGATATGCTTCTAGCTGTAAACAGAGCTTATAATAAGTCTGATTACATACCTACTATTGCTTGGGGAAGAAATTCTAGGTTCTGTAAGTCATTAAAAGTAAGTGACAATATAAGGGTTTGGGGAAGATTACAGAGTAGAGAATATCAGAAAAAAATATCGGATACTGAAACTGTAAAGAAAATAGCTTATGAAGTTTCTATATCTAAAATGGAAAAAGTTAACAGAGACAATGAAAAAGCTCAAGAAGAAGTGCAAGGAGAAGAGGAAAAAGAACAACCTAAAAATGAAGATGAAAATAGCTTACAGGATAACATAGGTGATAAGCGTATATCATAAACAGAGTTTTTGGTATCAGATGGAGTTTTGACTCCATCTGATGCTTATTAACAGGATTCTTAGTGCTTCACACTTAGAAGGCGTTATCCTTTAGGGGAAATCGTTATCCAGGGACGTAGCTGCTCTTTACTCACACTTGGATAAGTGGGAGTATTAGAGCAGGTAGTCATCGGATAAACAAATTTGTATTTATAGGGTATAGACCTTGTCCTTGAAATTTAAGGAGGTTATACCCTGTATTTTGCAGATAAATTATTTTCTTAAATCTGATAAAATTTTAGTTTTGCCTTTAGTTTTATCATCTACTGACTTTACTATTTTTGCAGGACTTCCAGCAGCTACAACTCCTTCAGGTATATCTTCTGTTACTACTGAACCTGCTGCAATTACAGAGCCAGTTCCAATTTTTACTCCTTCTAAGATTACGGAGTTAGCTCCTATAAGTACATTGTCACCTATCTCACAAGGTGATTTACTAGGTGGTTCTAAAACTCCAGCTACTACAGCTCCAGCACCTAAGTGAACATTTTTACCAAGTTTTCCCCTAGCACCTACTACTGCATTCATATCTATCATAGTGCCTTCACCTATTTCTGCACCTATGTTTATAACTGCCCCCATCATTACTACTGCATTTTTGTCTATTTTAACTTTATCTCTTATAATAGCACCAGGTTCAATTCTGGCATTCATATTTGTTAAATCAGCAAGGGGAATGGCTGAGTTTCTTCTGTCCTGTTCTATTCTAAATTGCTTAATCTTATCTTTGCTTTTTTCTAAAAATTTTGATATTTCATCGCTTTCACCAAAGAGAATGTAAAAATCACCACTATTATAATTTTCTATACTGCCTAAATCACAATTTGATATGTCACCTTTAAGGTAAACTTTAACTGGAGTAGATTTTTTAGCCTCTTTTATATACTTTGCTATTTGGTATGGATCTGTAAGATCATATTTTGCTTCCATTTTAAATCATCCTTTCCATTTCATTGATAATGAATAAATTTTAGTCTTTTATAGTAAGCATAACTACGTTTTTAGTTTTTTAAGCAAATTATAACATATAAAAGTTTAAGTATGTAGATAATTTGTACTTAATATCAGGATTTTTTTGTGGAGTTTTTAAGAATTTCACCTATTTGTTCATGGGTAAACTCATAGGATGTCTTACAAAAGTTACATTTTAATTCTTCAGTTTTTCCTTCATTATAAATTTCCTCTAAATCTTTTACACCTATGCTTATAAGAGCTTTTTCAACTCTTTCCCTTGAGCAATCGCATTTATACGTAGGGGTTAGTTCATCTAATATTTTTAATCCCATATCCTTAAAGATATCATTTAATATTTGTGAAATACTCATGCCATTAGCTAACATATTTGATATAGGCGGAATTTCCTGTAACCTATAGGTAACTAAGTCTGCAAGGAGATCTTCTGCTCCAGGAAGCATCTGAATTATGAATCCTCCTGAGGCCTTTATACTTAAATCTACATCTACGAGAACTCCAAGGGCTACTGCAGATGGAGTTTGCTCTGAAACTGTAAAGTAGTAAGCTAGATCATCTCCTATTTCTCCAGTTTGTATAGGAATTTTACTGGAATAAGGTTCTCTGAGCCCCATATTTCTTACTACGGTTAAATTTCCATTAATTCCAATGATACCACCTACGTCTAGTTTTCCCTTACTATTTAGGGGAAGGTCTGCAGAAGGGTTTCCTATATATCCTTTTACATGACAGTCAGCATAGGAAGTTACAGATATTCCTTTAGCTTCACCGCCTCCTGAAATTATAAGGGATAAGCTATCTTTAGGCGATTTTAACATTGCCCCCATAAGGCTTCCTGCCGTGAGCATTCTTCCAAAGGCTGCTGCAGCTGTAGGAGCACATTCATGGATTTTAACAGCTTGATTTACTAGATTTGTAGTAGAGGCTGCTATTATTCGAATGTTATCATCTTTAGCTGTAGCTCTTATTAATTTATCTATCATTTAATTTTCATCTCCTAATCATACGTGTATTAAAGTTTAGTTACTACATATGATATTCTTTCAGAAGTATCAGTTACGATTTTATCACTGTAGTTGTCCAACTTATTTACAATTTTAAATCCACAATTTTTTAAGGTGGATTCTATATATTCGCAAGTATAAGCCCTTTCACGATGGTTTTCATCAAATCGTTTATAAAAATCCTCATGTCGTATAAAAAATGTGAGGTACATGTCCACAATGTCATTTTCTAAATAATTTTCCCACATATAGGTAATATCTTTATCATCATAAGTATAGGTATTATTACCTAGTATATTTGTAATTTTGTAATAAGAATTTATATCAAATAGGAATACTCCTTTGTTTTCTAAATGATTGAACACACTTTTAAAGTAGCTTTGTAATTCTGATCCTTTTAATATATAGTTTGTAGAATCAAGACAGCAAGTTATGAGATTGAATTTCTTGTTTAGATTAAAATTAGCTATGTTCTGACATATAAAGTTTACTTTTAATCCACTGTTTCTAAGTTTTATATCTGCTTCTGATAGCATTTCACTGGATAAATCTACTGCCCAGGTATTTTTAAAATAAAATGCCAATTTTTCTGTCATATTACCTGTACCACAGGCTAAATCCAGATAATTTTCTCTATCTATATTTAATTTTTCACATATGTTTATGATTTTTTTAGCCCATGTGCTGTAATCTATATCGCTGTTTATTAGATTGTCATATATATGAGCAAATTTTCCATAGCAGTTCATTTTTATTTCCGTTATAAACTTTTTATAACGGTCTTTAACTCCCTTCTTACAGGTATTTTTATAGGTGCTTAAAATTAAAAAATGTAAAATTGTATTTATCAATTAATATTATATATTTTTAAGGTATAAGTCAAATTTATTGTTTATCTTTGCTTTTAGTATTGTTTATTAGATTTTCATTTTTAGGTATATTTAATTCTTTTTTTCTCTTAGTCATCATGCCGCCAATTCTTCCAGTTTCTTCAGCTGTTAAACTGCTCCAGCCAAATGAATTAACTTTTTCTTTTAATCCTAGTTCTTCAGCTATTTCATATTTTAATTTTTCTCTGAGTTTTTCAGCATCTGTAAGCTCCCTATTTGATTTTAATTTTGCTTTTATGATTTTTTTTAATGGAGTTTTTGACATTGACACCATCCTCCCACTTTTACTATAGATTATTTTTACCCCAAAAGCGAGATTTATACATACTATAATTATTGTAGAATGAATACATAATGTACTATAATGATTATAGTACATATTTTAAATATGATATACTCAACTAAAGAAGCAATTTCAGTGACATGCATGTAACTATAGGATTATGGTGATTAAATAAGTTTTTCAAGTAGAATTATTATTTGACTTTTAAACGAAAACGATTAATTTTATTCTAAAGCGCATTATATATTGCATATAATGCATTAAGCAGTATGAAGCATGCGTTATTTTTAATTCCCAATAATATTTATTTCTATGAACATATTTCAAAAGTTTAGTGTAAAATATTTAGTAAGATATATTTAAAATTAAATAGGTTATCTTTATTAAGATATCATGGTATTATATTTAATAATAGATCTTAAATTTAAATATTTAATCAATTTATCTGATGGCTACCTACTGTAACACTCCCATTTCTATCAAAGTGGGAGATAACAGTAGCTACGCCCCTAGATAATTCATCTAAAC
>DAIMMR010000179.1:0-7690 GCA_036720575.1 Clostridium sp. | reverse complement strand
AAATACAACTGATATGATCACAACTATCTATAAATAAATTTTCCTTATTTTTCTTTCACAACATAGCATACACCACCTATACTTCTTTCTAACCAACTTTATTTTTTAATAAAATAAAAAAAACTCCATCCTAAAAAACTAGGACGGAGATATCCGCGGTACCACCTAAATTATACTTTAAAAAAGTATCTCTTTTTTCAGACACTAACATGTCCTATCCATTATAACGTATGGAATACGTTAACCACTACTCTTCGCTCTGCGAATTTCAATTTACTCCTCTTAGGCCCATTCACAACATATAATAGTATTGAGATCCCACCATTCTCAACTCTCTGTAACCTTAATAATATTGCTACTATTCCTAGTCAAAGGATTTATTATTAAATTAGGTACATGATATCACTTATTTTTCTTCATGTCAATAAGTATTTTCACTTTTATTCTATTATTTAACACCATAAACTGAGTTAACATTTTCATTATATATTTGTCTGTAACAATAGTTTATTATATCACTTCTTTTTATGATACCTATAAATATATCCTTATCATCTATTACAGGTACAAAATTTTGATTTACTGCAAGTGATACCAAATCTTCCATGTTAGAATTAATTTTCACTGGTTTATTATGCATACGCCTAGAAATTTGTTTCAACAATACTTTACTGGTATTTTTAAAATTTAAATCTGGAGTATTTTTTAGTTTCCACAACAAATCACCTTCTGTAAGGGTTCCCACGTACTTACCACTACTATCAATTAGTGGAATTGCTGTATATCTATGTTTTTCCATTCTTTCCAGTGCCTGTCTCATAGTTGAATTTGGAGTTTCACAAACAACTTCCTCTTTAGGTGTTAGAAAAAACGCTATATTCATATGTCTTTCTACTCCTTAATACTTTTATTTTAAATATACTATTTAAATTTGAAATTACGCAATCTTAGAATCAAAGGACTTAATTACAAGGTCAATTATTAATCTTAAGCAGAAGTAATAATTGACCCTCACAATACTATCTTGAACATTCGGCCTCTACTTGAAGTAACTTTTTAAGTACTTCCTCTATATCATCTTCCAATTTTTCATCAATTTCAACATTATCATTCTTTACAGCTTCTATAGTAAGTTTTAGCCCCTTAGTTATATTACTTATTTCCTCCAACGTTAACAGCATAAGTATATTTTCTTTCATGTTAATAACCCCCTTATCTAACTTAATCTTTTTTAGAAAGCGACTTACATCCATTATCCCTTTTAATATATTTCGTAAAATTTAAGTTAATATAAAGCGTTTATCAAGAGATAATTTTCATTAAAAAAATCTATATTTATAATAAATGATAAGTTTTTATACTTACTCACTTATCTCTAGATATTTAACAGTATGAAACATCAATTTCAAAAGGCTGTGTTATTAAAAGTTTCCTATAAAATCATAATATTCTTCAAGCATGTATTCTGTGTATCTCTTTTTTCCCATTAATCTATATATAACATCAAAACTTCTGTATCCTTCTTTATATAATTTACATTCCTTTAGAAGTTTTTTTAACATTCCTTTATTTATTTGTAGGAGATTAACTAATTCATCCAACGTATAAAAATCTTTGTAAAGCAATTTTTCAAGCTTTTGCTGCATTTCCACTTTATACAACAAATCCAATTTTCTATTTTTGTGAGGTCCGCTCTTTCCTCTATGATGTTCTGAACAAAGATATTTAAAGTTCAAAGGGAAATCCACTCCTCCCTGAGATCTATAAACTATATGATGCTTATCCGCTGGTTTACCACATATTTGGCATTTTAACAATTTATTCCCTCCTAATTATATTATAGTGGATTTTTATTATATTTTATACTATTATTATAGCACAGGTTTTATCTTATTACACTTATAAAAAATTATAAAAATCTTATAAGTTTCATATAAAAAACGTATATTATCTACCTATAAAAATCAAACTATTATTATAGATAATTTACCAATTAACATAGACTTTAATGGGAGGCATTTTTTTATGCGAAATATTTTTTACTCAATTTTTATAATAAATGCCATATTGTCCATAGCCGTTATAATGTTAGAAAGGAAAAATCCTGAAAAAACAATTGCATGGCTGTTAATTTTTATAGTTATGCCCCCTTTTGGTTTAATAGCTTACATATTTTTAGGGCGAAATTGGAAAAAACATAAACTTAACAATGAAACAAATCTAAATATAAAAGAATTAATATCTGAAGCTATTAAAAATGTAAAAGATACGACTTATACCCCTTTAATTGAACTTATTTCTAAAAACAGTGAATCACCATTGTTTACAAACAATTCTATAAAGATATTCAAAAATGGAGTCGAAAAATTCAAATATCTTAAAAAAGAATTACTAAATGCAAAACATCATATTCATATGGAATATTACATAATAAGAAGTGATGAAATTGGAAATGAAATAAAAGATATATTGATAAAAAAATGTTTAAGCGGTGTGGACGTATGTCTCATATTGGATAGGGTAGGCTGTATAGGAATTGATAAAAAGTATATAAGTGATTTGAAAAGTGCCGGAGTTAACGTGGTCCAATATTCTTACTTCCTAGCACCAATTTTGAAGCACATAAACACCCAGATAAACTATAGGAATCACAGAAAAATAGTAGTTATTGATGGTAAAGTAGGTTTTGTAGGCGGCATAAATATAGGAAATGAATATATAGGAAAGAGTAAATATGGATACTGGAGAGATACTCATATAATGATAAAAGGTGATTTTGTTTTGGGACTTCAGGCAGTCTTCGTAGATGACTTTGTCACAATAAAATCTGCTAATAAGGAATACTTATTCTATGATGGAAACTTTAAGGAAATATTCCCTGAAGTTTCATCAGACAGAAACAGCAATAAAATAATGCAGCTTGTAAAGAGTGGTCCAGATTCTGAATTTCCAGCTATTGAACAAGCCATTTTAAAGATGATTGGTATGGCAAAAAATCATATTTACATTACAACTCCTTACTTCATACCTACTGAAAGCATATTAAATGCACTTAAAATAGCATCTTTAAGTGGTATAGACGTGCGTATACTATTTCCTGGGAGATATGATCATATATTGGTATACTATGCCTCAAGAACCTACCTAGCAGATTTAACTAAAAGTGGCGTTAAGGTCTATTTTTATAATAAAAATTGTTTTATTCACTCTAAAACCACATCTATAGATGGTAAAATATGTACTATAGGTACTGCTAATATGGATATAAGAAGCTATCAATTAAATTATGAAATAAATGCAATGATATATGATGAGGATACCACAGTGGAACTTGAAGATATGTTTTTCCATGATCTTAAAAACAGTAAGATAGCTAGTACTAAATACTTTGATAATTTATCTCTTTTTACTAAATCTTTTGAAGCTTTTTGCAAAATATTTTCTTCATTGTTATAGCCTAAAATTTAAAAACATATATACGTCTTAAAAGGGCTGACACACTAATTAATTAGCGCAACAAGCCCCTATTGATAATTTCATTCAATTTGATTGTTATCTTCTTTAATTAATCCCTTTCTATATGCTATTAAGAGCTTTTCCAAATCAGCTATCTGTTTTTTTAGCTCTTTTCCTATGTCTGTATCTTCTACCCTTTTTCTTTTAGTCACATGTTCCAAAATCACCGTAGAAGATAAAATATCTTTGTCCTCTTCTATAGCATCTTTTATAGCACCAAACGGTTCATGAGAAGTAAGCAGCAATCCATAAGAATTATATATCAAAGTATACCCTGCTATTCCAGTTTCAGGCTGATATGCCTTGCAAAATCCTCCATCTATTACAAGTAGTCTTCCATTTGCCTTTATAGGACTTTCTCCTTCCTTAGTTTTTACTGGAATATGACCATTTATAATGTGAGAGCTTTCCGGTGGCAAATTAAATTCTGCCAGTATATTATTGCACACATTCTCATCATCCCTATATTGATAATAATAATTTTTCTTTTCATAGTGGGCTGCCTTATCATCAATAAAATATCTTTCAAAAGTGGTCATCCTAACTTTTCCAAATACAGGTGAATCTTCTCCACACCACATATACCACATCATATCCATACCATATTTTTTACTTTCTGTATTATTTTTAAAGAAAAAAGCATCCCTGGCTAAACGATCATACCTATCTAAAAGTTCTCTTCCACTATAGCTTATTTTTCCTATTTTTACTTCTCTAAAACTACCATCTTTATTCAATGGAATACACCCATGATATAAAAGATTTGAATTATATACCAGGTATATACTCCCTTTACCATATAAGAATTTAATATGCCTTTGAAGTTTCTCACTGTTTACAAAAGAACTAGTCAACTTTTCAATTAATTCTTGTTCCCTATCTGTAAGTTTATATGGGTCATTCCAATCTATAGTAGGAAAATTGGTATCATTTAACTTATAATTATGACCATATATATCTATTTCCCACTTCTCTGTATCTATCTTATCAAGTAAAAGTCTATCATCCATCTTAAATTCAGGATGCCTTTTTATTATCTCAGCCTCTAATTTGAATTGCATTATAGCTATAGCCTTGTGCATTTTTGCCAGTAAATTAAGTTCATTTTTACTTATATCCTTGTTTAAAGTCTTAGGAATAAAATTCTTACAAGGATCATCTCTATAGAATTCAAGGGCAAAAGTAGCAAGTGGAAGTAAGTTTATTCCATATCCATCTTCAATAGTATGCAAATTAGCATATCTAAGTGATATTCTAAGTACATTAGCTATACAAGCTTTACAGCCAGCTGCCGCTCCCATCCAGAGCATATCATGATTTCCCCATTGAATATCCACAGAATGATGTTTCATAAGAGCATCCATTATAATTTCAGCTCCTGGTCCCCTGTCATATATATCTCCTATTATATGGAGCCTGTCTACAACTAACCTCTGTATTACATTTGAAATAGCTATAATAAATTCAGGTGCACGATTTATATCTATTATAGTTTTTATTATACCGTTATAATACGCTTGTTTATCTACCTTATCATCCTGGTCGTGAAGCAGTTCTTCTATTATATATGAAAAATCTGGTGGAAGTGCTTTTCTCACTTTAGATCGAGTATATTTTGAAGATACATTCTTACACAATTCAATTAATTGATATAAAGTTATCCTATACCATTCTTCCAAATTGTGTTCTTTTTCCTTAATTAATTCTATTTTTCTCTCAGGGTAATATACAAGGGTTGCCAGTGATGCCTTCTGTTCTTCTCTCAATGAATTTCCAAACACATCATCAATTTTCCTCTTTATTACACCAGATGCATTTCTAAGCATATGGGTAAAAGATTCATATTCTCCATGAATGTCACTTATAAAGTGTTCTGTAGCTTTTGGTAAATTCAATATAGCCTGAAGGTTTATAATTTCCGTACTGGCACTAGATATTGTGGGATATTCTCTAGATAATAATTGAAGATATCTTAAATCTTTTTCTATTATATCTAAATTATTTTCATCATAGAAAATCATGGTCATTTTCTCCTTTTTAATATATACAATTTATTTAATTTATGAAAGCAATAATGATATACTATATAATATATTATAGTATATCATTATTAGCATGTATAGTATAAATTGCATATTTAGTATAGCATATAATAACATATTTCCTATTTAAAACTACTAATATTAAGCTCATTATAGTTTATTAAAAAGTTCTTTAAATTATCCATAATCACTTTTATTCCATCTTTGGAATCCGACTCTATATTCAAACACAATACTGGTTCATGAAGGGAAATCCTAAGAAGGAACCATCCATCTCCATTAAGTTTATTACAATTTACTCTAACTCCTTCATAATTATTAGGTGCTTCATTCCATCCATTGATTTTTTCTATATACTTCTTTAAATCATCCAGTATTTTATATCCATAATCTTTAAAATTACTGTCCAAAATATTAAATCTAAACTCTAAACTTTCAGGTGAAATTTTTAGAGTTTTTATTAAGTCCTCTATACTTTTACCTTGTTTATGAAGTTTAGCCATTTTTACTAGTATTTTAGATATCAAATAAGCTCCATCATCTAAAAAGTAATTTTCCTTAAGTGCTGCATGTCCTGAAGTTTCAATAGCCAGGTAGCATTTTTCACCCTGCTCATTTAGCCTTATTCCCTCATTTATCACATTTCTATAACCTCTTTTGAATCTATGATGTTTTCCACCCAAATTTTCAATAAATTCACTTAATCCATTTGAAGTTACAGAATCAGTTACTATAGTGCTGCCTGGATGCTCCTCCAAAATTATGGAAGATATTAAAGCTATTAGGGAATTCCTATTTATCTCCATACCTCCAGCATCTACAATAGCCGCCCTATCTACATCTGCATCAAATACTATACCAAGATCTGCTTTATTTTCAAGTACTGCCTTTCTAATGGAATCCATGGCTTCTTTTGCTTCAGGGTTAGGAATATGATTTGGAAATCTTCCATCTGGATTAATAAACTGACTTCCTTCGACCTCTGCACCTAATTTTTTTAGAACCTTACTTGCAAAAAAGCCCCCTGCTCCATTACCTGCATCTACAATAATCTTAAACTTGGAAAGAGGCATTTCGTAATTTTCATTTGAATTTATACCTTTCCTAATTTTTTCAACTAATAAACTTGAATATGTGTCAATGAAGTCAACTTTAGAAATTTCTCCTTTATATGAAGGGTATTTAAAGTCTTTCTTCTCTGCACTATCTAATATGTATTTTATATCCTCTTTTTCACACCCTCCATTTTCAGTGAAAAATTTTAATCCATTGTGATAATAAGGCAAATGGCTTGCAGTTATCATAATAGATCCATCGCATTTATAATCTTCCAGTACAGTAGTCATAAACATAGCTGGAGTAGTACAAAGTCCGCAGTCATATACACTACATCCCAAATTTACGAGTTCATTTAAAATAACTTTCTTAATTTCAGATCCTGACAGTCTGGAATCCATGCCTACTGCAATTTTTATTTTTTCTTTTTTTATATTTTTTTTATCTTTAAGCCATTTAACAAATCCACCTGTTATGACTTTCACTTCTACAGCAGTCAAATTAACTTTCTTCTCCGGATTTTCAATTGCAACTCCCCTTATATCAGTACCATTTTGCAATTTATGTAATTCTTCTATCATGCTCTTCCCCCTATTTTTCTAAAGTTTATAAGTAAATTTCTAAATAAAAATTAATTTATTCTCCGGATATTTTTACAACCTTCAGTCCGTTAAATATTTTGATAAGTCTAAACAAAAAATTCAAAAAATCTAAGGTCTTCTGAAAACTCGTACCTCAAACAATTCAAAAGCCCTAAGATTTTTTACGAATTTTTTATTAAGACTTATTAACAAAATATTTAAATGTACTTCATTATTGTAAAAATATCTCTCCAAATAAAATAATTTTTGAGTTAGAAATATCTCATATCTATCCTAAGTAAAATTTGAGCTTATACTCATAAATATACTTAAGTATATTTCAACTTAAAATCTCCATATTAATTATATAATAAATTTTTTCCTATAGGTACAATTTATATTCATTTTATAATTAATCTCAAACATAAACAGATTTCTAAGTTTCAGATGGAGTTTTTTCTCCATCTGAAACTTAGAAATCGTTATCCAGGGGCG
>DAIMMR010000178.1:0-7694 GCA_036720575.1 Clostridium sp. | reverse complement strand
TAGGTTTATTATCTTTATATTTTAGACCGTTTACCCGATATTCTCTTAATTCTTCTGGTGAATACCTATTTTTTAAACGCATGACGAACGTACAATTATTATGTTCATTTTCTTCTGAAGGTAAAGAAATTCCGATGTAATTGCCCACATGTTTTTTATGAATAATTGGTTCAATGCCAAAAACCATAGCCATATTATGTGTTCTTGAAATATCTAAAATTCCGGGCACCCACTCATAAGGAATATACATTTCAGGCATTACAAGTAATTCTACTTTTTTAAGTATCGCTTGATTAATGATATCTGCTATTTTATCTAAACGTTTAGAACTTCTATCTGGACTTCCTTTTAGAGCTTGATAAAAAAGATTTTTATTTAACTTGGTATTAATTAGGCCAATATTTACAGTTGATTTTTTATTAAAATCAGTTTGAATAATGTTTATATGTTCATCATCTTTAAATTCACAATCACAACCGTTATTAGCCCCACAATTAATTTTATAAAATATTTTTGTTTTTTTAATTTTGCTAAATCCATTTACCATATCATATAAGTGTTTTGCATCATCTAAATATGAAATAACATCGATTCTATTGTCTTCTTTCAGAATATTATTTATTTTATGAAGAGTAGCTTCATGAAATTGAATATAACGAGGATAATATTCATAAATGTCAGAATTTGAGGGTATTTCTGAATGAAATCCCTTGATTAAATCATATTTTTCTTTAAAAAAGTCCAGCTCAGGTATGCCCTCTATAAAAAGTAATGGATCCGTTATCAATGAATTTTTATATAGATAAGAAATAATGAATTTGTTTGGTAGAGATTCATCATAATCTCTGCTAAGATATTTTAATAATTCTTTTTGTAATTTTTTATTGATTTTTGATATATCCTCATTGTCATCTTTTCTAAGCGATATAACTCGTACAAAAGAATAATATAAGAATTTTATTAGGCTTTTTTTCAATAATATTCCAGAATTATCTTTATATTTATAACTTGCTTCCTCATTTCCATTAAAAGTTAATTTAGATATTTTATCAATTATTTCATCTACTTCTTCTTGCAAAGTATCATATTTTTTCTGAATAAACAAAAATTCTATGAATTTCTCCCATAGAATCATATAATCAATTTTTTTACTTCCAGAAAATGCGTGAATGATGTTTTTTAAGTTTTTTTCTGAAGATTTGTCGGTTTCATAAATTGATGTTCGAATTAACCAAGATAATGTTTTTGAGAGTTCAAATTTGTTTAGTCTTATTGATTCAATATCGCCAAGTTTATTTATTGATTCAGCATATTGAATTGAGAAAATATTTTTTCCAACATCTGCATAAAGCTTTTCAACCGTATGCATTAACCTAAACTCACTAGAGTTTCTATATATCTCTTTTTTAAAGTTTTCAATTAATGCTCGTGAATCGGTATGGCTAAATCTGAAAATTTTTAATTTATTTGATTGGATAATTAAATTATCATAATTTGAAATTTCATTGAGATTAGCATCTTCAACATTTATTTTATAACGGAATTCTTTTTCTGGACGATTTACTACACCATAAATTTTATTTTCTTTATCATCCTCTTTTACAACTCTTAAAATGTTATGTAGATCAACTAGTTCTTCCTCATTTTCATCTTCATCAAGATTATGAGGAATGAAATATTTTCTTATAATTTCTTCAACAGTTACATCTAATTGTTCTTTTGAAAATGACCCACTTTCAGGATGAGATTTAAATACAATTAACATGTCATCAACATAACGACCATAATAAGCAGGATTTATAATGTCTAATATCGCTTGGTCAAATGCTTGAAGATTCCAGTTAGAAATAATTAAGGAAGGTAAAAATCCAATAGGAATCATTGGTAAATCTGAAATATCATAATTATTCCGTTCGAATTTTCCTGTATAGACCTTAAAGATCGTTTCAATGTATTCTAATAAAAATTCATCAAGTTCTTTTTCAAAAGGATCTAAATCATCATTGGAAGTCTCAAATAATTTTGATTTTGCAGTGTCAATATCATTTTTTAGTTTCTCAAAATTAATTGTCGATGTATAATAATATTCTTTGAAATCAAGGGATAACATTATGGCATTTTCTTCTTTTTCCAGCAACTTTTCAACAGTATCTAATCCTTTATCTCTCCAAACTTGATATCTCTTGAAATAAGGTTCAAAAAGGAATGGTGTGGGTTCTGAATATCTTTTACCATCTTTTTCAGAAGATTCAATTTTAGCTAAAACTTCTTTATTAATCCTATTGCCATGACAATTTTTGTGTAATCGATGGTCTAGTATCCATCCACTTCTTAAAATCCATAATGCACCTAAGATATGTGATTCTACATCCAGATCAATAAAATAATTTAACTTTTCAATTTTATCACAATCTTCAGGGATATTCCCTAACATTGATTTATCTTTAGATCTAGTTCTAATTGATTTAGGATAGCATAAAACATTAATCCTTCGAGATAATCTTCTTAAAAGCCTTTTTCGTTTTCTTTCGTCAGTCAAATCTTCAGCAAGTCTTTTAAAAAAATCATCATTAGCATTTAAAGATTCCTTTGTTTCAAAATTAGCTATTTTTCCCCTATTAATAGCTCCATAATTATCATAATAAGTATAAGTTTTGAATTTTCGATAAGCACTTTTTAATTGATTAGTTAATTCTTTTTGCTCTTTTTCCCCATTATCAGGCATTTTATCACACTATATTATTTAGTTGATGTTAATTATTTTTTTGAATCCAATTTCCATATTTTTATCTTTTAATATTAAAACAGGTTCTTGAAGAGCTCTATTAAAGTCATTTAATTTGACACCATCCCAAACTACCAAAACACCTTTAGGGTTAGGTGTTGATTGAAGAGATTCTTCGAAATCATTAATGTAACCCAATACTTTGTAAACACTATCAACAATGTAACCCTTTTTGTTAGTTCTTTTAACCTCGATTATTTGGTAATATTCATTTTCATTGGTTTGAATTCTTAGAATAATATCAGGAGATCTGACACGAACCTGCAAATCATAAAATTTGAAGATCGACTTATATTTGCTTGTATTCTTCAAATCAGTAGGAGTTTTTTGATAAAAAACACATATATTCGTCTCTTTTGATACATATTGAGCAATATAATCTAAATCTGGTTTCAACAATCCTAATCTTAATTCTCCAGGATGATTGTCCAAAAAATCAAGCAATTTTATTAAAACATATATTTCAAATAGTTTATCGTCATTTAAAGGTTTCAATGTCTGTTTTTCTATTAATTCACGAAGAACTTTTTGATCATTAGTGATAAATAATTTTTCATAAAGTTCGTAGCATGCTGCGACTTTATCATATGATTGATTGCGATGTCGATAAGCTTTTTGAATAGTTTTAGGTTTAATAGATCGAGGAATACTGATCTGTTGGAAATAAACGTTTTTAGAGACTTTCTTAACTTTTAAGTAACGTGTAACTATTTTGTCCTGCCAATTTTTCCATTCTTCAGCATCAAGAAGTTCTTCAGATATTTCAAGATCAATTTTCTCACTCATGCTACGAATTTTCCATAGAACAAAATTTAAAAGTTGATTCTCAGGTAGGTTGTATATTTTAGTCGATGGTTGGCAAATAAAAAGACTAGGATCATTGAATCCTTGACTATACCTTTCTTTGAAGGTCATATTCCAATCTACTCTCCCCCTGATAATTCCTCGAGATTCAACGAGTTCTTTATGTGTTGAGTGTGAAAGGTTTCTTAAAAGTTTTGGTAATTCTATAGTTAATTCCTCAACTTCATTACTCAAAAGGAAATGAACAGTTTTCAAAAGGTTTATTTCTTTATCTGTTAAGCCAGTAAGATTTTTTAAGGGAATTTCTAAATCAGGAAGAGCTTCACGGAATAAAAACCTGTGTAATACAGGTTCAATATATTCAAGCACACTGGTCTTATCTTTTTTAGTCCAGCTGCTATCAGATGAACTAATCATTCTTTATCATCCAGTTTAATGGTTGTGATTTCAAATATCCTCTTTTCAAGTTCTTCTGTATCTTCAAAAGTTCTCTTTAGAATTTGTCCTATTGATTGGACTTGTGCTTTTTCAAGACCTTCAAATTGAGGCATGATAAAAGATAACACTGCATCTTCTATCACGTGTTTATCACTTCCAATACGATGCCTTTCTTCCACATACTCTACAATATCTTTGAATATTGCTGGGCCAAGTTGCCTTTCATCATTGATTTCTAGTAGGTTTTCTATTTTCACTAATTGATCTTCATTAAGGCTCTTTGACCAATATCTAATAAGATTTTTAAACTCTTCTGTTTCAGGAAGGTCGATGTATATGAATGTAAATCTTCTCATGAATGCATAGGACATTTCAAACAGGTAGTCTTTGTCATATACGTTCATTGTAGCTAAAATACGCCAATTTTTGCCTACATAGTACGTAGCTGTTTTTTGATCATAATAACTTTTGTTTTTATCAGTTATTTCTATCTTAACAGGCATTCCATCTATTTTGTAAGGTAGTTCAACGCCCTGTTTTGATAAAACAGTGAAAAGTTGACCAAAGGCTTTATCTATATCAGCGCGATTGATCTCGTCAATGATTAACCAACAGTTTTCTCGAATGGCTTGTAAGAATTTACCTTCTTCAAAACAAAGTTTACCATCTTCGTCAGGCATGTATCCACCTATTGTGTCGAAGGTGGTCCAATCAGATGTAGCCGTAGTAAGGATATAATCATCCATGAATTTTCCTTTTGCAGCAATATCACAAATTTCTCGAGCAAAATGAGTTTTTCCAGTTCCAGGTGCACCAGTGAACATTAAATGTTTACCTGCATTCAGTGTACCACAAACTTGTTCATTGATCCTTGGATCTAAACTTAAATCAATTCCTGATAGATCAAAGGGTTGTAAATCAAGGTATCTAATGTCAACTTTTGGTTGAAGGCCACCGAAAGTTTTTCTATACCATTTTTCATATTTTGCACGATCAATGGCATAGTATCCTAAATTTTTTTCGCACATCCAATGACAGAAAACATCAAAAACTTCAAAATTTGAAAATTCAGGGATAACTTTACTTAATTCCGATAATAATGTTTTTATTTTTGATTTTGAATCAACATAATCTTCCAGATATCCATTAATTTTTAAATCTTCTCCTAATATTTCAGTTAAAAAATTAACTGTATCAACATTTTTACGGTTGATGTAAATATAATCGGGATTAAGATAGTACAGAACAGGAGTCAACATTCCAGTTTGGAATCCTTTACTATACTGGCCGCTTTTAAAGTCATGTATTAAATTTTTTTGAGTATTTTCGTCTTTAGTATTAATTAAATCATTTATTAAGTTATAAACAGTTTCTGTTAAACCGGGTAAGTCCTCTTTGCTGTATCCGTAAGCTTTAATATCATTAACACCTGCTGGTGCCACATATTTGCCTTTGATAGGAAGAAGATAGTTTATTATTGGATCTTCAGTGTTCTGAATGATATCTTTATTGTTCTTTATTTCATTGAAATGTTTCTTGACATCTTCTTTTACTTCATTATGGAGATTTAAATGGTTTTTACCGGCTTCAGTGTCCAAATATTCTTCTTTAAATTCATTGAAAAGTTCTTTGACTATTTCTTTCGGTGAAGTAATATCAATAACTGTACCCTTTTCTATAAACTGGAATATTTCACGATAATTTTTAGAGCTAGTTATGTAGGTTTCTTTAATTTGATTCCATCTTTGTTCGTCAATAGGGGTGATGGTTTGTTGAGCAAAGAAATGATCATTTTCCATTTCTATGGGGTCAGTTATGAACCATTCTACTTCTCTAAAGTGGAAGAACTCATTATCAGGATCTAATTTTAGTTTAAATGAAGCATTTGGTCCGATATAATCGCTTCTAATAACACCTATGCCTAAAATCCCTTTGTTACCATCATTAGCAATGATGATATCACCAATTTCAACTTCATTGGTGAAATTCCATATCATTCTAGCAGCACTTCCTACAGTAGGCCTGTTAGCACATACCTTTAATGCTGCATGTAAGTCTTCGTAGGTTTTGAAACTTTTGTAATTCTTTTTCCTAAGATCTTCACAAATAAAATATCCAATTCCAATATAACCTTTTTCTCTAAAAATAGGCCATAATACTTGTCTTTTTTGGTAATCTCCAGGGGATATTTTCCAAATTCGGGTAATTTCAGGATCTGTTGTTAAAAGTTCTTTGTAAATCTTTAATAGTTTGTTAAAATCAGATATCAAATCTGCTTCTGATGGTAAGTCTTCAATGGTGTAATATTTAGCTAAAATTGTTGCAGCTTCATATACTCTGCCACTTTTTGCATAAGTAGAGCCCAAATTCATAAACTCTGAGAATCCTTCTGGTGTTTCAGTTATTTTCGATCTAATGTTTTTAGTTTCTTCATAGAGACTTCCTTCTAAATTTCCACTAAACCATGAATCCCATTCTTCTTTTTCTTCTAGAATATGTTTCATGTATTCTTGGCTATGGTTTAATGACAAATAGATCCCTTTTCTGTCTTCTCTGAGCGTGAACATGATATAATAAGGAACAGAATTGAATTTATCAGTAGTTTTGAAATAAGTATCATCAAGATAAACAAGAGGTAAATAACCTAATTTATCTTTAGCTTTCATGCCAGGAGTACCTGCATTACCTTCAGCATCATATCTATCAGAATCTTTGCCATTAGCTAGTTCTTCTAGAACTTCAGGTAACTTCTGCCTGAAAATTTCACTTATTTCATCTGCAACTTCCTGATTATTGGCATTTGGAACTTCTTTTAAGATTGTTTCTAATAATTCTCTTAACATTTCACCCACCCTAATTTAAGGTTTTAATAATGAGATAACATGATTAAATCCATCCATTGGAAGATGAATTTCAGGTTTTTTATGATAATGATATGAAACATAACGGGCTTGTCCGGATTCATAATCACGGCCATTATAAAAGTAACAAGCTCCGTCTAGGTTTATTACAAAGGGGAGTAATTCAACAGGTTTGCGCTGGTTTTCATGAGCCAGATAAATCTTACTTTTATCCATGAGTTTCACAGTTTCAATATTATCTGGTTTAAAAGGAGCACGAGTACTCATATATCGCCGAATACTATAATTATGAACTCCATCCTCAAAAGAACTCTGCAATGGGAGAATTAAAAAGGTATTTTCATATGCATCAGAGAGTATTTGATAAACCCGGGATAGAACACTTCGTAAGATCTTGTAACGGTTTTGGTATTCTTTCTCTGAAACCACAGGCCCATGACCTTCCCATTGATTTCTATAATTGGCTACTTCTTCAGAGAGGGTAATAAGATCCTTATGGGCTATTCGGAGTAAAAAGTCTGGATCAGGATTGCCAAAAACATCTAAACACTTAGTTTTGTTCTCTTCTAAAAGTCTTCTTACAGTCTTAGAAAGACAACTACCAAATTTATACCAGTTACCAAATGTTGGTTTAAAGTACCAGTTTCTGAACCTAGGATCATCTTTAAAGCAACGTTTAACCTCTACTTGGAAGAATTTTTCATCTGATGAGAGGCCACTTAAAAGAAGGCTCATGTTAAATTCGCTAAATGCTTCAAAGAAGTGCAGAAGATACTTCACTTTACGTTCATATTGTGGGTTGGTTA
>DAIMMR010000177.1:0-7725 GCA_036720575.1 Clostridium sp. | reverse complement strand
TTATATTTTAGGACTAAAATGAAAGGATGTGCTTAATATGAGAGAATATAGTGCTTTTGATATTCTAGGACCTATAATGATAGGACCCTCCAGTTCTCATACTGCTGGGGCAGCAAGGCTGGGTAAAATTGCAAAGACTATAGCAGGAGGCAAAATTTTAAAGGTACAATTTCTGCTTCATGGATCTTTTGCTAAAACTTATAAAGGACATGGTACAGACAAGGCTTTAGTTGCTGGAATACTGGGAATGGATCCCTGGGATGAAAACCTAAAAAAATCTATTATTTTGGCAGGGAAAGAGGGAATTAGAATTGAATTTAAAGAAATAGATTTAGGAGACGTTCATCCTAATACAGTCAAATTTATTATAGAAAAGGATAATGGGGAAACTTGTGAAATGGTAGGTTCATCTATAGGTGGAGGAAATGTGGTAATAAGTGAAGTAGATGGAGATAAAATAGAATTTACAGGAAATTATCCTACTATATTGATAAATCATATGGATGTACCAGGCATGGTTGCAAAGGTATCTGATATACTTTATAAGCATAAAATAAACATAGCTTTTATGAGAGTGTATAGAAAAAGCAGTAGAGGTTCTGGAGCAACTATGGTGTTTGAAGTGGATGATTTAATTTCCGAGGATGTTGTAAATGAAATAAATGGAATTTCAAATATAAAAAAGATAAGAGCTATAAATCCTATAACAGAGGAGGAATAATAGATGGCTAATACCGGATATGAACTTATAAAAATATGTAGAGAAAAAAGTATGAAAATATGGGAATATACAGTTGAGGAAGAAATTAAAAGGGGGGATTCCAGCAGGGAAGAAATTTGGGGGAAGATGAGAAAAAATCTTAAAGTAATGCAAAATGCTGCAGAATATGGTCTGCAAAATAAAACAAAATCTATAAGTGGACTTATAGGTGGGGATGCTTACATATTAAATAATTATTGCAGGGAAGGAAAAAGTTTAACTGGAGATTTTATGATAAAAGCCATGGCAAGGGCACTTTCATGTTCGGAAGTTAATGCTGCTATGGGAAAGATAGTGGCTGCACCTACAGCAGGTTCTTGTGGAATAATACCTGCGGCAATAATAAGTGCAGGAGAAAAGCTAAACAAGAGTGAGGGTGAATTGATTCAAGCGCTCTTCACAGCAACTGGAATTGGAATGATAATAGCTAAAAATGCTACTATGTCAGGAGCTGAAGGTGGCTGCCAGGCAGAGTGTGGTTCTGCAGCTGCTATGGCATCAGGAGGAGTAGTTGAGATGATGGGCGGTACTCCAGAGCAAGCCTTAAATGCCAGTGCTATAGTGATAAAAAATGTATTAGGATTAGTTTGTGATCCTGTAGCAGGTCTTGTAGAAATACCTTGTGCCAAGAGAAATGTTTCAGGTACCGTAAGTGCACTGACTACAGCAGATATGGTTATGGCAGGTGTATACAGTAGGATACCTTTTGATGATACTGTTTCAGCAATGTATAAGGTAGGAAAACAACTTCCCTGTGCACTTAGGGAGACAGCACTTGGAGGACTTGCAGTTACAGAAACCGGCCTAAAGTTAAAAAAGCAGGTACTTGGAAAATAAAATAAAGGGATATACAAATATTTGTATATCCCTTTATTTCAAAAGTATAAAAAACCACCTTTTATTCAGAGGTGGTAAAACATTCTATTCATTATATGTTAAGATGTTTTATTCTAATATTGTAAGTTATAAATTATAGTTTTACAACATTAGCAGCTTGAAGACCTTTTGGTCCTTCTTCAACATCAAATTGAACTTTTTGACCTTCTTCAAGATTTTTTCTTGGTTCATCACTTTGGATTGCAGTGAAGTGTACGAAAACATCATTTTCGCCAGGTACTTCGATAAATCCAAATCCTTTTTCTGAGTTAAACCATTTTACTGTTCCTATTTTCATTTATTATCCTCCTAAAGATAAAACACTTATAATTGATATAGCTTGATTTTGCATATCCGTGTTTATTATTACATTAGTATAACACAAAAATGTAAAATTAACAACAAACCTTAAAATTTCACATTAAATATTGATGTTACCTAATAAACATATTATACATTAATTTGACTCTATAATCAAAGTAATTTTTAAAATAATTTTGCTACCATTAAAAACTTTTTTATTAGTATTAGTATTTAACATTTAATACTTTTTTATACACTGTTAATTTACGGTAATCTTATGTGAGTTTATTTGAATTGAAAGAGTCATTTATATTGTCCATTATCATAGTTGTTGTATTTGAGATATTGCTTATTATATGTTTATAAGTATGGCTTAATTGAGTCAAAGAAGTTACCATTTGATTATTTCTTTTTTTCTTATAATACTCTATTTTACGCAGTATCTCTTTATTTTCTTCTCTAAATATCCAGGTTAGGGTTGTACCCGTTTCGTATTGTTTTTGGCATTTAATTATAGATGAATAAGACATCTTCATGGTGTTTTTCGTAGTGCTTTTAGTAAGTGATTTGATAAGTGAATTTGAAAAATTATTTAAGGTGTCTTTAAATGCATTGTCAAGCAAACTCATGTACTTTTGAGTATCACTCCCATAAGCACCAGATAAAATTTCTTTTTTTATCTTTTTATATTCTGAAGTATATTTTGATAGTGAAGAAACCTTAGCATTGTCTTTACTAGAGTTTTCAATACGGTTAAAAAAGTTACAGAGTACAGTTCCATCTTTGGATATATTTGAATCATCTTTGTCTCTAAAATTTGTAGTATTATTGTGACTAGATGAAGTTTTATGATTGCTTACATTATACTTGGCTTTACAAGAAATTGATTTGTTAATTGCAATTGAATCCACAATAACCCCTTCTTACATTTTTACCTATATATTATAAGTATCGAAATATAATTTAATTACTGAATAATTACTTTTAAAGATTAAATTTATTGTGTATAATTCATCTTAGGTAGCTTTGTAGATAAGTGTTGGTGAAAAGTCTATTCTAAAAAAGGAGTAATGAAAATGTTATTTATTAAGCACCAAAATACGAACCCATATATGAACCATGCAATTGAAGAATATGTAATGCAAGCATTCAATGAGGATTGTTTTATCCTTTGGAGAAACAGACCCTGTGTTTTAATAGGCAAAAATCAAAATACCCTTTCAGAGATAAACATAGACTATGTAAAAAAACATAATTTATCAGTGGTAAGGAGAATGTCAGGGGGAGGAAGTATATTCAATGACCTGGGAACTTTAAATTTTACTTTTATATCTGTAGGCGAAAACAATGTTTTTGCGGATTTTAGTAAGTTTACGTATCCTATAATAAGAGCATTGAAAAAGCTATCTGTAAATGCAGAGCTTTCTGGTAGAAATGATTTGGTTATAGATGGTAAAAAGATTTCAGGAAATGCGCAATATAAACATGGAAATAAAATTTTGCATCACGGAAGTATTTTGTTTTCTGTTAATATGAAAAATTTGAATGAAGCTCTTTACGTAAACCCTATAAAATTTTCGGATAAAGCTGTTAAATCGGTAAGAAGCAGAGTTACAAATATATATGATTATATTAAAAGTGATATGACTATAATTGAATTTAAAGAATTTTTAATAAAATCAGTTATAAATGAAGATGAAAATCCTAAAATATATACATTTTCAACAGAGGAATGGAAAAAAATAAAAGAAATATGTTCTCATAAATATGAGACTTGGGAATGGAATTATGGACATCTTAAAAAGTTTAATTATTCCAACGAGAAAAAATTTCCAGGAGGAATTGTACAAGTAAATATATATGTAAAAAAAGGTATTATAGGTAATATAAAATTTTTTGGAGATTTTTTCAGTAGCTGCGAGATTGGTGAATTGGAAAATAAATTTTTAGGAATTAAGTATGAAAAAGAAGAAATTGTGAAAATACTTGAAAACGTAGACATTGAAAGATATATGCATAATATAAACAAAAAACATATTATGGAGGTTATGCTTAAATAGTAGTATACTAATTTTGTGGAGATGTGTTAAAAAATTAGCATATTTTAAAGAAGAAACGAGGGATTGTATTTTATGTATAAGAGAAAACCTGAATGGTTAAAAATAAAAATAAGAGGGGGACAAGTTTCTCAGGATGTAAAGGATATACTTAAAAAGTATTCTTTGAACACTGTATGTGGTGAGGCAAATTGTCCTAATAGAATGGAATGTTTTAATAAAAGCAGGGCAACTTTCATGATACTTGGAAAAAATTGTACTAGAAATTGTACTTTTTGTAATGTAACTAAAGGCAAACCTGAAAAGGTTGATGAAAAAGAACCCTTTAATGTGGCACAAGCAGTGGATAAGTTAAAATTGAAATATGCAGTAATAACATCTGTTACAAGAGATGATTTAGAAGATGGAGGAGCTTCTCATTTTGCTAGTGTTGTAGAAGAAATAAGAAAGATTAATAAAAATATAACAGTAGAAATTTTAATACCGGATTTTAAAGGAAGTGAAACTGCACTTAAAAAAGTAGTGAATTCAAAACCTAATGTAATAAATCACAATGTAGAGACTACACCTGCTCTATATAAAGAAGTAAGACCAATGGCAGTTTATAAGCGTTCATTGGAACTTTTAAAAAGAGTTAAGATTATGGATAGCTCAATTTTAACAAAATCAGGGTTTATGTTGGGACTTGGAGAAAAAGAAGAAGATATTATAGAAGTATTAAAGGATTTAAGAAAAGTGGATTGTGACATTGTTACAATAGGTCAGTACTTACCACCTTCTGCAAAACATCATCCTGTTGTAGAGTATGTTCATCCTGATCAATTTAAAAAATATAAAAAAATAGCTTTAGAATTGGGTTTCAAATTTGTATCATCTTCCCCATTAGTAAGAAGTTCCTATCATGCAGAAGAAATGCTTGAAGGCTAATCTGATGCCAAGAACTCTGTTTATATCAAAGTGAGATAAAATCAAAGTATAATCTCACTTTGATATAAATTCTGTATCGTTTTGAGATTAATGGACTTAGAAAAATTTCTTAGCATAAAATTTTTAAATTAAATATTAGAGCTTATCCTACTATTGGCGTCTATTAAAAAGGTTCTGCAAAAATTATTAAAAATATATAGAAAATTGGCATATATATTGCTGTGTATATTAGAGGAATACAAATTTATATATTTTTTTTAAAATTCTAGGAGGTATTTATTATGCATATTCCAGATAATTATTTAAGCCCATCAACCTGTGCTGTTATGGCAGTGATAATGCTGCCAGTTTGGGCAAAGGCTGTAAAAAAGGTAAAAAATGAAGTAAGTCCAAAAAAAATGCCTATGCTGGGTGTTTGCGGAGCCTTTTCTTTCCTTATAATGATGTTTAATGTACCTATACCGGGAGGAACAACAGCTCATGCAGTAGGGGGAACTTTGATAGCAATTTTACTTGGACCTTATGCGGCAACCATTGCAGTTACTATAGCACTACTTATACAGGCACTTTTCTTCGGAGATGGAGGAATACTTGCCTTTGGAGCTAATACTTTTAACATGGCTTTTGTAATGCCTTTTGTAGGGTATGGCATATATAGTATTATAAAAAATAGAGTAAAAAGTCCTAAAGGAGAATATATTGGAGCCTTTATAGGAGGATATGTGGGAATTGTGGCAGCATCTTTTATGGCATCTGTTGAATTTGGCCTGCAGCCTTTATTATTTACAGATGCAGCTGGAAAGGCACTTTATTGTCCTTATACCTTACAAATAACTGTACCTGCTATGGTAGGGACCCATCTTTTAGTAGGAATACTTGAGGGAGCTATAACTGCAGCAGTATATGCTTATGTTAAAAAAATGTCACCAGATGTAGTATATGAAGATAAAGGTGGAAGTAAAAAACCACTTTATGGACTTTTGGCAGTTCTTGTAGTTTTATGTCCGCTAGGACTTTTAGCTGCTGGAGATGCATTTGGCGAATGGGATTCAGATGGCATTAAATCTCTTGTAGGTTACATACCTAAAGGATTTCAAAATGGAATGCATTATAATGCTATTGCATCGGATTATTCTATAAAAGGAATGAATGATATTGTAGGTTACATTATTTCAGCAGTGGCAGGAATAGCACTTATAATGATTGTATTTAAAGTAATATCTTCTTTAAGAAAAAACGCGGCAGATGTAGATAATAAAAATGTTAAAGTAAATAAATAAAAGAACCCCCTTTTTACGTATAAATAAATTAAAAAGGGGGTTCTTTTATTTTTCGGAAACTATATTTTTTAAAGCATTTACTAATGCATCTATATCCTGCTTTTTATTAAAATATCCAATACCTATTCGCATAGCACCAATTTCATAAGTTCCCATTATCCTGTGGGCTGTTGGAGCACAATGAAATCCAACTCTTATCATTATGTCATATTCTTTATCTAGCTTAAAAGCAATATCTTCACCAGACATAGTTTCTATATTAAATGAAATGACACCTACTATTTTTTTTGCATCTTTTGGTCCATATATATGAATCCCTGGAACTTCCTCTAATCTCTTGAGGGCATACTCAATTACCTCATTTTCTTTATCTCTTATCTTTTGCACACCTAGATCATATATGTATTTAATTCCTTCTCCTAAACCAACTATTCCAGCTACATTTAAGGTGCCTGCTTCTAATCTATTAGGATAATAGTCAGGTTGGTATGGATTTTTCGAATCCTCACCAGTTCCTCCAGATTTTAATGGCCTTATACAATTAGTGTCGCAATTTATTAAAAGTCCTCCTGTGCCAGTAGGTCCCAAAAGACTTTTATGACCTGTGAAAGCAAGAATATCTATGTTGTCTTTTTGTACATCTATAGGGTAAGCTCCAGCTGTCTGGGCACTGTCTACTAAAAATAGAATTTTATGTTTTCTGGCTATAGCTCCTATTTCCCTTATAGGTTGAATAGTTCCAAGCACATTAGAAGCATGGGTGAATACAATTAGCTTAGTATTTTTCTTTATTAATTTTTCTATGTCACAGGCTTTTGATATTCCTTCATTTGTACAGGGAAGCGTAGATATTTCTATACCTATGTCTCGTTCAAGAGTTTTTAAGGGCCTCCATACAGAATTATGCTCCAAACTACTTGTGATAACATGATCTCCTTGATTTAAGATCCCATTTATTGCTAGATTAAGTGAATCTGTTATATTATAAGTAAAGATTACGTTAGATGGGTCTTTACCGTTAAATAAATTACATATGCTATCTCTGCAGTTAAATACAAGTCTATCAGCTTCAATAGCTGATTTGTAAGCTCCTCTTCCTGCAGTGGCTCCTATGTTCTTCATAAAATTTGAAATTGCAGCTACAACTGCAGGTGGTTTTGGATAAGATGTAGCAGCGTTGTCTAAATAAATTCCCAATACAGTTATCTCCTTTCTTTAGAGTTTTTAGTTGAAAGTTGATTTATACAATATCATAAACCATTAATTCTTAACTCAACTTTCGCACATACGAAATTTTGATGTACATAAGTCTGGACTTTGCTTATAACTCCTATAATTATATTATAACTTTATTATAGGAAGTTAAAAAGGGGGAAAATTGATATGTAAAGGATATGTAGAATTATTATAGATTTATATAACTGTAATTTTCAAGTTATATTTCGTATGTTATTATATAGGTATAACTATTTTAGTAAAAATTATAGAAAAGGGAGAGATACACTTGAAAGAAATTCATTAT
>DAIMMR010000176.1:0-7810 GCA_036720575.1 Clostridium sp. | reverse complement strand
ACGAATGCCGTTGAAGGATTCCATAGAATGTTAAGAAAGTACACCAAAACAAAGACAATTTACCCTACAGATGAGGCAGTAAGAAAATCCGTATATCTTTCCATTCAGGAAATTACAAAAAAATGGAGTATGCCAATCAGGAATTGGGGAACAATAATAGGGCAGCTTATGATATTTTATGAAGATAGATTCAATAAAACAGCATAGTGTCGGGGCTCTGCCCCGTACCCCGAGGTTTATTACGCCGGGCTTTACCGGTGATAAAAAGAAATCGGGCAATCAAATTTGACTGCCCAATCACCGTATAAAGCTCAGCAAGCGTTTAGGTCGCACCTCTGCGTTGCCCATTTTTTATGCTGTATCTATAGTATTTACCATTTGAAATTTTTTAAACCAAAAATCCATTTACACGAAATATGGTACACTCCCTTTATATTAGTCCAAAATATTTATCAAAGAAACTAAGAAGCTTTTCAATAATACCTTGTTTTTTTATGGCTCTGTTTCCATCGCCAAATCTTGATACAGGAGGCATTAACCTGTCTACTGATGTGCCTGTAGTTTTCATGACTCCATCTCTGAAGGCATTGTCTATAAATTTTCTTGTTTCCTCTTCTTTCAACTTTTCTTCTTGGATAAGTCTATTTATATCTGATTCCTTATTTTTACTCAAAAATTCTTTCCATTCATCATCTACCTTAGTAGAGATATTAATTTGTTCAATAAAATTCTCTATAAGCTCCTTCTTGCTTCTAAGCTCTATAGAAGAATTTATAGCCTTATCTATAGTTGTTAAAATAGTTTTATCCTTACAATTTGAATCCTTATATTTAGCTACCAGCATAAGTATATAATCTATATTGACCTCTATTTGGCGAATTAGCTCTATTTCAAAGATAATATCATCATTAATACTTTCCTTGTCGCCATCCTCGTTTTTAAAATCTTGATAAAGGTCTATATATACACTTTGATAATCTTGTAAATCCCGTTCTTCCAAGAGGGTGTCTTCTTCAAACTCATCAAAGGATGTTAAGATATTTCTCAGTCTTAGGATTTTCCCAAAAAGTCTTATAAATACTTTTTGTTTTCCCTCTCCAATTATTGCCTCACCTAAGGGGTAAGCTCCCTTTAATTCACTTATTAATTCTTTATAACCCGGAGTACGTACACCATTTTCATGGTAACCATTATAGTATTCATCATAGGTTTTTAGAAGGACAATACCACCTGCATCTTTATTGCCAAATAAAGCAATGGCCTTATCTGTTTCTTCCTTTAAGTCTCTGAAACAAACAATATTACCAAAGGTTTTAACCCTGTTTAATATCCTGTTAGTTCTAGAAAAAGCTTGAATCAGCCCATGTTGTCTTAAGTTTTTATCTACCCATAAGGTATTTAAAGTAGTAGCATCAAAGCCAGTTAAAAACATATTTACGACTATTAAAATATCTATCTCTCTATTTTTCACCCTTAAAGATAAGTCCTTATAATAATTTTGAAATCTATCGGATGAAGTGTCAAAGTTTGTGTTAAACATCTTATTGTAGTCTGAAATTGCATAGTCTAAAAAGTCTTTAGAGCTTTGGTCTAAATCTTCCATATTTAAATCTTCATCAGGCAAGATTCCATCAATTTCTTCTTCGTTAGGTGAAAAGGAAAAGATAGTAGCAATTTTCAAGTTTGATCCTTTTTCAATAATTTGCTTTTGAAACTCTTTATAATACTTAATTGCCATAGGAATAGAGGCTACAGCAAATATAGAATTAAAGCCTGCAACTTTTCTTCTTTCTCTTTTTTCCACTCTTTCCTTACTTCCTTTTATTTCTTCTTCCCATTTTGCCGTAAAGGAATAATAACTTTGTCTTTTGGTTTTCTGGTCAAAATGTTCTAAAATATAGGCTACAATATTATATATTCTCTCTGGTGCAGCTAGTGCCTTTTCCTTATCTATAGCGTAAACCTTTTCATCATGTATATAATCCGGTTTTTTTATTGTATCTATAAAATCAATTCTAAAGGGTAAAACATTGCCATCATTAATTGCATCTACTATGGTATAGGTATGTAGCTTATCTCCAAATACCTGGTCTGTTGTCCGAAAGACAGGATTTCCACCTGCTGGAGCATTAGCTGCAAATATAGGAGTACCTGTGAAGCCAAAAATATGGTAGTTCCTAAAGTTTTTGATTATGGTTTTATGCATTTGGCCAAATTGGGACCGGTGGCATTCATCAAAAATTAAAACAATATGTTTTTTATAAATATCATGTTTTTTGTTTTTCTTAATAAAAACATCTAGCTTTTGAATGGTGGTTACAATTATCTTATATTCATGGTAGCCACCTCGCTCATTTCTATCTTCTAACTGTCTTTGAAGAACTCTAGTTGAGCTATTGCCATTGGCAGCTCCTTTTTCAAATCTATCGTATTCTTTCATGGTCTGATAGTCTAAATCTTTTCTATCAACTACAAAAATGACCTTATCAATAGATGGTATTTTACTTGCAAGTATTGCAGCCTTAAAACTAGTTAGAGTCTTTCCACTGCCTGTTGTATGCCAAATATAGCCACCTGCTTCTCTTGTACCTGTATTTTTATAATTACTAGCTATGGTAATCCTATTTAAAATTCTTTCTGTAGCTGCTATTTGATAAGGTCTCATTACAAGGAGTAGGTCTTCACCGGTAAATATACAATACTTAGTTAGGATATTAAGTATTGTATGCTTGGCAAAAAAGGTCTTTGTAAAATCCACTAAATCGGGAATGATTTTATTGTTAGCATCAGCCCAAAAACTGGTGAATTCAAAGCTATTAGAAGTCTTTTTACTCCTTCTCCTTGCAGATGCCTTTTGCTCCTCAAGATGAGCATCCCTTGTAGTATTACTATAATATTTAGTATGACTACCATTAGAAATAACAAAAAGCTGGGCATATTCAAAAAGTCCATGACTTGCCCAAAAGCTATCTCTCTGATAGCGATTGATCTGATTAAAGGCTTCCCTAATGGCTATGCCTCGTCTTTTAAGCTCTATATGAATAAGTGGTAAACCATTGACTAAAATAGTCACATCGTAACGGGAGGCATGATGACCACCATCTTCCTCATATTGATTAAGAACTTGCAGCCTATTATTGTGGATATTGTTTTTATCTATTAGATAGATATTCTTAGAAGTCCCATCATCAAGCCTTAGGACTTGAACATGATCTTCCTGAATCTTTCTTGTCTTTTCAACTATACCTTCATTAGCATTGGCAACAGATTCATTGAAAAATCTTTTCCACTCATTGTCGGTAAAGGTAAAGTTATTAAGCTTTTCTAATTGACATCTTAGATTGTCTATAAAAGAGCCTTCATTTGATACTTTAAAATACTCATAACCTTGAGATACGAGTTGTTTAATAAATGCTTTTTCAAGAGCCTCTTCACTTTGATATTTCTGCCCTTTAACCCTATACTCCGGTGTGTATTCAGCTACAACAGTTGCCTCGTCTGTACTGGCTACAATATTATAATTAGTCATACTAAGCCCCCTCATCTAATTCTTTAAAAGATAGAAGCTTTTCTCTATAGTATTCGTACTGCTTCTGCCTTGCCTCTATTTCAGCAGGTAAACCTATGGAAATATCATTAACAAGGGCATCGAATTTGTCTAGGATGGAGACTATGCGTTCTTGTTCGGCTAAAGGAGGGATAGGGATTTGTATTTTTTCTACTACACTACGAGATAAACGAGGTATACTAGCTTTTCTTACCCTTGAACGAATATAATATTGTTTATTTAGTAAAACATAGTATAAAAAGCGGCTCAATAAATAGTCATGGCATCCAAAGCAAAAACAATCATCAGCTGCCCAAAAATTCCCATAACTATATCCTATCTCTCCTGCCGCTCCTGCGCTAATTAGGAATGTTGTGTCGGCATCAAAATTACTTTTACTATAATACCCTAATGGTGTTAAGCTATTTTGATAAACGGGAAATAGACCTGTATCATTGAGCTGACTCCTAACAACACGAACTCCACGACTAATATTTGCACATTCTTTAAGTTCTATTAACTTCACCTCATCTCCAAAGGTCAACAACTCATCTCTATAAAATTCATATTGTTTTTTCCTAGCTGTAAGCTCTGCTGTAAGCTCTGCTGTAAGCTCTGTGAAATTGTCCAAAATATGGACAATTTCTTCTTGGATTGGGAGAGGTGGAAGTGGGATAGTTATACTTTCCCATTTTGTTTTTGTCAATCCATATCTTGTAATACCCTCAGCATGTCTATTTATTTGTGTTTGTACATAATTGGATTCAAAAATATAACCTATATATTTAGAAGTAATAAAATTATATTCTTTCAATCTTATTCGCATTATATGATAACTATAAACAACATTTTCTAAGTCTTCAGTTATTACAGCCGCATTACCTATATCATTTAGAACCTCAGATGATGGAGTTATAAATACATCTCCTTTTAATACATTGCATTGTGATATTTTATTTTCACTAGCTGTTACTTCCATAAAGTCTAAGGAGCCATCTATGTAATTGTTTCTATAGACATCCATGTAATTTAATAGTTTTATGGGTTGTTCGTTTGCATTGATTTTTTTATCAACACCAGCACCACTAACAACTGCAATTTCTTTTATAGATTTATACTCCACCCCATCTGGGCAAAGTTCTTCTATTAATTTATCAAGCTTACTCATCTGTTCCACCACCTTTACTAAGCAATCTCTTTACTTCTTTATCAAAATCTGATTCTATTTTTTGAGTCTTATTAAAGACCTCATATTCTGCAATAGCTTTATTGTCCGCTTGTTTTTTTGAGATACTTCCCTTATGTGTCAGGATTTTAAATCTCCTAAACTCTAAAAACTCATTTATACTTTGAGCAAAATCATCCATAGTAAATACATGTTCTTCTTCTATTAAGTCTTCAACGTAATCAAAATAGCCTGTAATAGCCCTTTCTAATCGCCTAATTTCTTTTTCTTCAAGATAGTTTTTAGCTATGGTAACATCAGATTTTAATATTCGACCATTAGGTGCATTTTTCCATGTGGTTAGTCCCATCTTTTCTTTTTTTGAATTAGCTTTTGAACTTATTATTTCTGCTGCTGTTTGTCCTGTAATAGCATAGTGAAATTTGTTTTGCACCATAGCATAAAAATCTCTGGTAGTTGGTGAATTTTTATCATAATCAATGCTACATTCAGCAAATATATCAGTTATTTGTTGCCATATGCGACGTTCGCTGGTCCTAATCGAGCGAACACGCTCTAATAATTCTCTAAAATAATCTTTGCCAAAGGCTGTTTTGCCTTGCTTTAAACGCTCATCATCTAATACAAAGCCTTTAGTCATGTATTCCTTAATTACTTTAGTTGCCCAAATACGAAATTGTGTAGCTTTATATGAACTTACTCTATATCCGACTGAAATAATAGCATCAAGATTATAAAAATTCGTCTCTCTCTTTTGTGTTTTGTCGGGAATTGCACCGTGTCGAGTGGTTATTTCCATTTTGGAAATAACCGCTTCTTCAGAAAGTTCGCCTTCTTCAAAAATATTTTTTAGGTGTTTACTGATTGCCGGTGTCTGGACACCAAATAATTCTGCCATTGATTTTTGTGTAAGCCAAATGGTATCATCCTTAATTAAAGCATTAACAGAAATATCTTTTTCCGGTGTACTATACATTAAGAATTGTAATTCTTTTTCCATTATTCCACCCCGATTTCGGCTACAATGTCATCTATTGCTTTTCGAAGTTCCTCTTGTTTTTTTACTATCTCTGCTATATCTTTGTTGAGAACTTTGATATCAATTTTTTCCCTTGTATCTTCTATTTCTACATAAGTTGATACAGAAAGATTGTAATCTTCTTTAGCTATGTCACCGTTTGGAATTAGCTTAGAGAAGTATTCTATCTCCTCCTTGCTCTCATATACCTCTACTATATTTTTTATATTTTCTTCAGTCAATTTATTGTTGTTAGTTATCTTTATAAACTCCTTAGAAGCATAAATAAAGAAGGTAGAATTCTCTGATTTTGACTTTTTTAAGACCATTATACAGGTGGCAATTGAAGTTCCGAAAAATAAATTTTCCGGTAACTGGATAATGGCATCTATATAGTTATTGTCAATTAGATATTGCCTTAGTTTCTTTTCAGCTCCTCCTCTATACATGACTCCCGGGAAGCATACGATAGAGGCTGTCCCATTAGTAGCTAGCCATGCAAGACTATGCATAATAAATGCTAAATCAGCCTTAGATTTGGGAGCTAATACTCCTGCCGGTGAGAATCTCGGGTCATTTATAAGTATTGGGTTTGCATCCCCGTCCCATCTGATTGAATAAGGGGGATTAGAGACAATCACCTCAAAGGGTTCATCATCCCAGTGTTCTGGGTCTGTCAGGGTATCTCCATGGGCAATATCAAACATATCGAAGCCTACATCGTGCAGAAACATATTTATCCTACATAAATTGTAGGTTGTAATATTGATTTCTTGTCCAAAAAAACCTTGCCTAACATTATCTTTCCCTAATATTTTAGCTGATTGTAAAAGTAGGGAGCCGGACCCGCAAGCCGGGTCATAGACTTTATTAACCTCAGTTTTTCCAACTAAAGCTATTCTTGTCAAAAGTTCAGATACTTCTTGGGGAGTAAAGTATTCTCCACCGGATTTTCCTGCATTGGAGGCATACATAGCCATTAAGTATTCATAGGCATCCCCAAAGGCATCTATTGTATTATCTTGATAATTTCCAAGCTGCATTTCTGATACAGAATTTATAAGTTTAACTAACTTTTCATTTCTTTTAGCAACACTAGCACCTAATTTATTGGAATTAACATCCATATCGTCAAAAAGGCCTTTAAAATTATCCTCACTATCTGTACCTTGGGCTGAGCTTTCAATATTTTTAAATATTGTTTCCAAAGTTTCATTTAAGTTTTCATCATCTTTAGCTCTTAATTTTAGGTTGTGAAATAAACCGCTGGGTAAAATAAAAAAACCTTTTGTCTTAACTAAATCATCTCTTGCAGATTCTGCATCTTCATCTGATAATTTAGCATAGTCAAAATCTTTATCTCCTGCTTCATGTTCTCCTTGATTTATGTAAGCGGTTATATTTTCTGATATGTATCTATAAAAAAGCATACCAAGGACATACTGCTTGAAGTCCCAACCATCCACAGACCCTCTTAAATCATTAGCCATATTCCATATAGTACGGTGTAGCTCTGCTCTTTCTAGCTCTCTCTTATTAGCCATTTTATTCCTCCCTCGTTATCAGGTAACAACTCCATTATTTCACAAAAGTCTACATTTAGAGCCGTGCAAACTTTAATTAGAACTTCTATACTAGCATAATCATTTTTGAAAATTTAGATACAGAAGATGAACCATGCACCTCTCTAATTTAATGGCTTAATTATAACAAAAATTCTTTTAGTTTACAATAATATTACTCTATATATGGATGTTTTTGTATAAGAACCATTTATTTTTAATAGATTTTCCAGCTTACTTCTGCTATAACTGTATTGGAGCAGTTGATATACCAAAATGGATGAAAAAAAGGCATAGCCGTGAATACAGCTATGCCTTTTTTTTTAGCCTAATAAATCCCTATGGTAAAGCACCTTTTCGGCAGCCTTTTGTTATTACAATCCTAATTCCTCTTTTAGCTTATTTAGCTCTTCATCTACTGAAGCATTGCCCATTGATGCATATTTTTCTTCCAAAGCTTTTGCTTCATCTATAGGCTCCATATTAAGCTCTGCCAT
>DAIMMR010000175.1:0-7810 GCA_036720575.1 Clostridium sp. | reverse complement strand
TGTGTAATGAAATTAGGGTTTATACGTATTAACATATGATGAATTACTTAGCTAAGTAAAAAAATCAGAGAAAGGGGTGGTTTTAAAATATATGGAACAGACTACATTAATTAATGCTTTAGATGAAAAAAAATCTAGAAATACAGATTTTACTTATATTTTTGAAACCTACTATAAGAGAATTTACAACTATATATATTACCGGATTAATTGTAATGAAGAAGCAGAAGACTTGGCAAGTGAAATATTTGAAAAAGCAATGATTAAAATCAACACGTATAGTGAAGATAAATCTCCTTTTGAAGTATGGCTTTTTGCTATAGCAAGAAACGTGATAAATGATTATTTTAGAAGATTAAAAAAGCATAAAGTGTTTTCTATGGAGAAATTAAAAAAGTTAATATCCACAGAAAAGAATCCAGAAGATGTATTTGTAAAATCAGAGACTAATGATGAACTTTTAAAAGCACTAAATATTTTAAATACAAAAGAAAGAAATATTGTAGCATTTAAGTTTGGAGCAAATTTAAAAAATAAAGAAATTTCAGAAATTATGGGTATTACAGAAAGCAATGTGGGAGTAATACTCTATAGGACAATGAAAAAGTTAAAAAAAGAATTGGAAAGAGAGGTATAGATATGAACAAAAAAAGTATTGAGGATAAATTTTCTGTGAATATGGATGCTTATCTTAATGGAATACAGAATGTTGATGAATCAAATAGTGAAGAATTCAATGAACTTTTAGAAATCGGCAAAACTTTAGCAAATAGAGATTTCAGTGAAAATAGTAATAAAGAAGCTGTTTTTAACAAAACGTTAAAAAATGTAAATAAGCATAAAGGAGATAATGTTATGAAAAAATCAAATAGAATAAAAAAGACAGCTGCTGCAGCAGCAGTATTTTTAGTAGTAGGTGGTGTGTTTACCCAGACTTCTTTTGCTAAAGGTTTAGCAGAAAAAGTAATAAATAGAATATCTCTTGGTCATATAACAGCGGAACAAATACAAGAACCTTCGGAAATGGTAATTCCAACCGATTTGAAAGGCAAAATCTTTGATAAAAATAAAAATCCTGTAACAGTGGTTACAAAAAATACCGGGAAATTATATACAAAATCAGGTGAACAGATCGTTGATATTGCAAATGGAAAGATAGTAACAATAAGTGAGGCAAAAGCTGAAGATGAAAAAGTTGAGAAAAATATGCTAATAGTTAAAGATTTTAGCAGCTTAAATAAATATACTTGTTTTAATGTTAAGCTGCCTTCATATTTACCAGAAGGTTATAAATTTGATAGAGCAGAATTTTATAAAGGTAAAGATGGAAGCGTAAGTAAAAAATATATTGATTTATATTTTACTAATGCAAAAACAGAAAAGTATATTTATATGCAGCAAAGATTTGCTTGCAAAGAAACTAAATATGAAGGTGGAACAGATGGAAAAATTGAAAAAGTAAAAGTTAATGGAAAAGACGCAATATTGTCTGATAACAAAAGTATGGACTGGGAGAATAATGGGGTACTTTATAGTTTATCAGGCAGAGGAGCATTTGGAAAAGCTGAATTAATAAAAATTGCAGATTCTATTAAATAAACAAAATTCTTGGCATCAAATGAAGTTATGGCTTACAGCCATTGGATAAACAAGTTTTATGAGAATAAGCATAATACTGAGAAAAAGTGAATGTTTTTATTTCATTCAAGTAGTTCAGTATTATGCTTATAATATTTTTTAATAGGATGATAAAAATCAAGTTTTAAGTTAATTATAACATTTTTAATTGAACCTTTTTTGTATAAGATGTGTCTTACATAGTAGAGTTAACAAAATAATTAAAAGTTGTGGAGGCATATAAATTGAAAAAGTTAGTTGTAATACCACTATTGTTGATAGCTGCAGTAATAATTTACTCAGTATGTAATTTAAGTCAAGCTAAAAGTGATCATGTATACTCAAATAATCAAAATTCAAATGAATTTTTAATTTTAGTAAATAAAAATCATCCTCTATTATCAAACTATATACCTAAAAATTTAACAATGCTCAATGTAGAATTTTCATCAAGTGCATCGCATGAAGAAAAGATGATGCAAGGTGAAGCAGCTGAGCAGTTGGAAAATTTATTCAAGTATGTTCATAAAAAGGATATGAATTTATATGGAGTATCAGCTTATAGATCTTATAAATCACAAAAACAAGTATATGATGAGAGAATTCGACGGGTAGGTAAAAAGCAAGCTGATGAATATGTAGCATATCCTGGTACAAGTGAACATCAAACAGGTCTTGCCATAGATGTTACCAATGAAGATGGTGCTCAAGGTAAGTTAATGGTAGATTTCGGACAAACTAAGGAAGGTAAATGGCTAAGGCATAATGCACATAATTTTGGATTTATTTTGAGATACCCAAAAGAAAAAGAGTCTATAACAGGTTATAGTTATGAATCCTTGCATATTCGTTATGTTGGAGTAAAAGCAGCAAAAGAAATATATTGTAAGAATATAGTGCTGGAGGAGTACTTAGGTGAAAAATAAATTTGATATAATTGATGAATCTAGCAAATAATTATTTTAATCAGTATATCATCAATAAAAATTGCATAATTTGTTAAATAAATAGATTTGTAAACCTAAGCATAATGCTGTAAAATTACAGTGTTATGCTTAGGATATTGCTTTTAAATAAAAGGTAGACACAAAAATTGGAATAATGTAAAATAAAGAAGAGAAGTTTTCCTGAGATGTGTTGTAGAAATGATTTTGAACTGAATAAATAGTTAATATCCGTTCTTTTAGTTTATTTATTTTTTCAGTTTTATCAAGTAATAATTGTTTTAATTATGAGTTTTAGTACACAAAATATAATGTAGCCTTTATCTATATAAGTTAATTAATATTAAAGACTATAAGGCCTTAATTTTTTAATTTTTATTGTAATTATAGAAGGGATGGGTATTATGGAAAATGATGCAGAAAAGGAAAATGAGAAGGAGGGACAAAGTAAGCGCAATAAAATTATCAAAGGTACTATCATTTCTATTTGCATTTTACTTATTATATATTTTGGGATGGCAGCATACTTCACAAAGCATTTTTATTTTGGATCTGAAATTAATGGTGTGAATGTTTCAGGTAAAACTACGGAGCAATTAAATACGCAATTGACATCTCAGATAAAGTCATATAAGTTAAATTTAAAAGAGCGAGGTAGTAAAAGCGAACAAATTAGTGGATCTGACATTAAGTTAAAGTATAATTCAGATGATGAGTTTAGGAAACTTAAGGATAAGCAAGGTGCTTATAAATGGATTATAGCATTTTTAGATACGAATGATACTAAAATGACAGCTGCAGTTTCATATGATAAGCAGCTATTGGAAGATAAAATAGATAAACTCTCTTGTCTTGATAGTAAAAATGTAATTGAACCTAAAAATCCTAGCTTCAAATACTCAGATAAAGGTTATACTATTGTAAGTGAAGTATATGGAAGTAAAGTAGATAAAACTGCACTATATAATAATGTACTAAAGGCAATATCTAAAGGTGAAACTACGTTGGATTTGGAAGCAATGAATTGTTATATAAATCCAAAGTATACTGTAAAATCAGCAAAAACTACCCAAATTAGGGATCTTCTTAATAAATATGTATCTTCTAAAATTATCTATACATTTGGAGATAAAAAAGAAACTATAGATGGTTCTAAGATAAATAATTGGCTTACAGTTAATGATAATTTCGAAGTTGAATTTGACAAAGATAAAATAAAAAAGTATATGCTTGAGCTTTCAAAAACTTACGATACAATTGGTAAGACAAGAAGTTTTGTTACAACTTCGGGAAGAACAATAAATGTTGGCGGCGGTGATTATGGATGGGACATTAATTCTGATAAGGAAACAGAGAATTTGATCACCTACATTAAACAAGGTGGAACTGTTAAGAAAGAACCAACATATAGTCAAACTGCGGCATCTCATGGAGCTAACGATATAGGAAATACCTATGTAGAAGTAGATTTGAGCGATCAACATTTATGGTTTTATAAAAATGGTTCGTTAGTAGTACAAGGGGATGTTGTTACAGGAAATGTAAGTCAGGGCCATCCAACACCAGAAGGTATTTACTGGGTAAAGTATAAAGAAAGGCATGCTACTTTAAAAGGTGAGGGTTATAGTTCGCCTGTTGATTATTGGATGCCGTTTAATGGAGGTATTGGAATTCACGATGCAGGTTGGAGAAGTGAATTTGGTGGAAGCATATACATGTCAAGTGGTTCACATGGTTGTGTAAACTCACCATATTATTTGGCAAGGACAATATACCAAAATATTGATAAAGGTACTCCAGTTGTTTGCTATTATTAGTATATTAATATACGATTTTAGGAATACGTGTGATTAAATAATAATCTATATGATTAATATAGGATGAATTAATTGAAAAGGTGATAATTCAAAAAGTTATCACCTTTTTTAATTTTTTGATATAATGTAGTTAAAGAAATTTTGTTGTATTTTATCAAAATAAGAAGTATATAAGGATATATTACATTTATATTAAAATATAAAGCCAATGATATTTTAATGTCAATAAATTGAGCGGAATTGTAGAATTATATTACGGATGGGGGTATAGTATGCTTGTATCAATAAGAAAAAAAATCTACTCAATTTTTAATAAAAACGATAAGCTGTGGAAATACGAAAGTATAAGAATATGTTTAATATTTTTATGTATTAGTTTACCTTGGGTTTACTTTTCTGATAGAATTGTAATTAAATTTGCGTGTGATGATAGTATGTTTTTAGCTATAAGTATATGCAAGGGATGTTTATATGTTGTTGTAACTTCATTTGTTTTATATTTATTAATAAGCAATCTTTTAAAAAAGGTTGATTTAGTAGAAAAGAAACTTAATGAAAGCTATAAAGAATTATCATTAGTTAATGGAGAACTTAAAGCATATGTAAAAAAATTGATTGATTCCAAGAAAAAATTAGAACTTCAATATGATAAAATCATTAAAAGTGAAAAGAAATTAAGTAAAAGTGAAGAAAAAAACAGGGCTATTATTAAGGCATTACCAGATGCATTATTTGTTGTTAATGATAAGGGGTATTTGATAGATTGTATGTCAAATGATGAAAAATATGTGCTCATGTCAAAAAAAGATTTTATAGGAAAGAATATTTTAGAAATTTTTTCTAAAAGGATGTCAGAAAAACTTTATAAAAAAATGCAAGTAGTGCTTAAAGAAGGAATATTGGCTAGCTTTGAATATAAGGTGTGGATTTGTAATAAGGAACATCACTTTGAAATTAGAATAGTAAAAAATAATGAAAAAGAAATACTTGCCATATCGAGAAATGTTACTGATGAAAGACAAAACGAAATGGAATTGAAATTAAGTGAAGGCACTTTTAGAAACCTCTTTGAAAACTCATCAGATGCTATATTTATAATTTCAGATGACAAGATAGTTGATTGTAATCTAGCTATGGTTAAAGCATTAGGATATGATTCAAAAACATTTATACTAGGCAAGGATCCACTTGAGTTTTATCCTGAAAAGCAGCCGGATGGAGAAATTTCTAAAGAAAAAGTCCTTAAAATGCGTAAAAATACTATAGAAAATGGGAAATGTAAATTTGAATGGTGGTATAAAAAGGCCGATGGAAGTTCATTACCAGTAGAGGCCATGTTAACAACTATTTTTCTTAATGGAAAAGAAGTTTTTCATTCCTTATGGAGGGATATTAGTGATAGAAAGGAAATGGAACTTAAATTGGAATATTTGAGTTACCATGATCAATTAACAGGTTTGTATAATAGAAGGTTTTTTGAAGCAGAATTAAATAGGCTGGATATGGAAAGGAGTTTACCACTTACAATTGTTATGGGGGATGTAAATGGTTTAAAACTTGTGAATGATTCTCTTGGCCATGCTATGGGAGATAAACTCCTTAAAAAAGTAGCAGAAGTCATAAAAAAAGGATGTCGAAAAGAAGACATTGTTGCTAGATGGGGAGGGGATGAATTTGTAATCTTATTACCTAAAACAGATGCTTTTCAAACAGAACAAATTCTTAAACGTATTAAATCCATAGCAGCAAAAGAAAAGATAGGCGCCATTGACATATCTATTTCCTTTGGATACGAAACTAAGAAGAGTAGAAAAGTAAAAATTCAAGAAACTTTCAAAAAAGCTGAAGATTATATGTACAAAAAGAAGCTTTTTGAAGGGCCAAATATGATAGGAAAAACCATAAGTGCTATAATTACTGCACTTCATGAAAAAAATAAAAGAGAAGAAGAACATTCTCATAGAGTTTCAATATTATGTAAGGATATGGGTGAGGCTCTCGGTCTACTCGAACATGAAATTAAGGAATTAAAAACTGTTGGATTGCTTCATGACATAGGAAAAGTAGCTATAGAGGAAAATATACTTAATAAGCCTGGAAAACTTACAGATGAAGAATGGCAGGAAATAAAAAGGCATCCAGAAATAGGATATAGAATACTCAATACAGTAGATGATATGTCAGAAATGGCAGACTATGTATTGGCACATCATGAGAGGTGGGATGGAAAGGGATATCCAAGGGGTCTAAAGGAAAAAGAAATACCACTTCAATCGAGGATTATAGCTATAGCAGATTCTTATGATGCTATGACCAGCGAAAGAAGTTATCGAAGTCCTTTGCCAGAAGAAGTTGCTATAGGAGAACTAAAGCTTAATGCAGGCACTCAGTTTGATCCAGAACTTATAAGTGTATTTATTGAAAAAGTATTAGATAAACTGCATTGTTAAAAGGCATAATATTAGTAGTAAATTAAAAATGATTTGTAAAAGAAGGTGTGGCAATGAAAAAGGTTGTAATTTGGGGTGTAGGACAAGGTGGACAAATGATGAGAAATCTTTTAAGTCCAGATATGAAAGTTGTGGCGTACTGTGACAATAATAAAAAAATGCAAGGGACTAAGATTGACAGTATACCTGTTGTTAATGAGCAGCAGCTTTTGAATATAGAACCAGACTATGTTTATGTAGCAATTTTAAACAAAGATGCCTGCAAGGAAGTAAAGTTACAAATTGAAGCATTAGGACTCAAATGTAGTATTATTAGTATTATTGAATATCGGCAGCAGTTAGATATTCGTCTTGCAGTTTTAAAATTGATTGCTAGAGAAGTGGAGCAGAGAAATATTCAAGGGGATGTAGCAGAATTAGGGGTATATCAAGGAAAATTTGCAGCTGAAATAAACGCTTTATTTCCAAAGCGAAATATATATTTATTTGATACTTTTGAGGGATTTGACGGGCGTGATATAGAAATTGAAAAGAAAAATCAATTTTCCCGTAGTGAAATTGGGAAATTTAATGATACCAGTATTGATATGGTATCCAGTAGGCTGCCTTATGAAGAACAGGCTATATTTAAGAATGGATACTTCCCTGATACTGCCCATGGAATAGACGTAAATTTTGCAGTGGTTAGCTTAGATGCAGATTTGTATCAGCCTATATATGAGGGATTAAAATTTTTTTATCCCCGTATGAGTGTAGGAGGATATATGATTATACATGACTATAATAACACTCAATTTTATGGAGTAAGGAAGGCAGTACAACAGTTTTGCAGAGAAGAAAATGTCTTTGTAGTTCCAATATGTGATTTACATGGAACGGCTGTAATAGTTAAACAGTAGATATTCACAAACTTTATCCGATGACTAGCTGCTCTAATACTCCAACTTCTCCAAGTTGGAGTAAAGAGCAGCTACGTCCCTGG
>DAIMMR010000174.1:0-7840 GCA_036720575.1 Clostridium sp. | reverse complement strand
ATTTACACTATTTTATTCAATTTTTTTGTTTTTGTCAATGAAAAGTTACTAATATGTTTTAAAATAAGCCTAAATATCATTCTGTTATCCTATTTCATAAATATATGGTAAAAATTAGTGTAAATATAGTGAATGTTACAATATGATCTATAGATTTCCCTTTCTTTAGATATCCTATGTATACATACATACATTTAAAAAACTTTCTAAATTATAGTGCCCTGTATAAAGATTAAACTCCGCATCAACATAATGCGGAGTTATAAACTTTTTCTTATATTTACTTTTTAATTAGTACATTCCTTCCATTCCGCCCATTCCTGATGCTCCTGGTGCTCCTGCTGCTGAACCTGCTGCAGGTGTTTTTTCTGGAATATCTGCAACTGCTGCTTCTGTAGTTAAGAACGTAGCTGATACGGATGCTGCATTTTGAAGTGCTGATCTTGTAACCTTAGTTGGGTCTACAATACCCTTTTCTACCATATTTACATATTCACCTTTCAATGCATCATATCCAACGCCAACTTCACTATTTCTAACTTTTTGAATTATTACTGAACCTTCAACACCAGCATTGTTTGCTATCTGTCTAATTGGTTCTTCCAATGCTTTTCTTATTATGTCTATACCAACTTTTACATCTGGTATATCTGAAGTTAATTTTTCAACTTCTGGAATTGCATTTATATAAGCAGTTCCGCCTCCTGGTACCATACCTTCTTCAACACCTGCTTTTGTAGCTGCAAGTGCATCTTCTATTCTCAATTTTTTCTCTTTTAATTCAGTTTCAGTTGCTGCTCCAACTTTTATTACAGCTACTCCACCTGCAAGTTTTGCAAGTCTTTCTTGAAGTTTTTCTTTATCGAAATCTGAAGTAGTTTCTTCTATTTGAGCCTTAATTTGAGATACTCTATCTGCTATAGCTTTTTTATCTCCTCGTCCATTTACTATAGTAGTATTTTCTTTGTCTATCTTTACAGATTCAGCTCTTCCTAAATCTTCTAATTCAGTTTCTTTTAAATCTCTTCCTAATTCTTCTGATATTACCTGTCCTCCAGTAAGTATTGCTATATCCTGAAGCATTTCTTTTCTTCTATCACCAAATCCAGGTGCTTTTACTGCTACGCAAGTAAATGTTCCTCTTAACTTATTTACAACTAAAGTTGCAAGTGCTTCTCCTTCTACATCTTCAGCTATTATAAGTAATTTCTTGCCTTGTTGAACTATTTTCTCAAGTAATGGTAATATATCTTGAATATTTGATATCTTCTTGTCTGTTATTAATATATATGGATTTTCTATTGAAGCTTCCATTTTCTCTGAATCAGTAACCATATATGGACTTAAATAACCTCTGTCAAACTGCATACCTTCAACTACATCTAACTCAGTTCCCATAGTTTTTGATTCTTCAACAGTTATGACACCTTCGTTACCTACTTTTTCCATAGCATCAGCTATTAATTTACCTATTTCTTCATCAGAAGCTGATATAGCTGCAATTCTTGCTATATCTTCTTTTCCCTTTACAGTTGTTGAAATTTTCTTTATTTCTTCTACAGCCTTATCTACAGCTATCTTTATACCTTGTCTTATAAGCATTGGATTTGCTCCAGCTGTAACATTTTTTAATCCTTCTCTTATTATTGCTTGAGCAAGCAAAGTAGCTGTAGTTGTTCCATCTCCTGCTACATCGTTTGTCTTTGTAGCAACTTCTTTTACAAGCTGTGCTCCCATATTTTCATATGGATCTTTAAATTCTATTTCCTTTGCTATTGTAACACCATCATTTGTGATAAGTGGTGAACCAAACTTCTTATCAAGTACTACATTTCTTCCCTTAGGTCCAAGTGTAACCTTTACTGCATTTGCTAACTTATTTACGCCTTCTTGCATTGATTTTCTTGCATCTTCACCGAATAAAATACTTTTTGCCATAAAAAACCCTCCTTACAACTAACTGTTATTATAGATACTTATTTTTCTTTCTCACTTAATTAACTACTCAATTATAGCTAATATGTCGTCCTGTTTTAAAATAGTGTACTCTTGTGCGTCTATTTTTACTTCATTTCCGGCATATTGGGAGAATAATACCTTATCTCCTACTTTTACTTCCATTTTAACTTCTTTTCCGTCTACTGTTCCACCAATTCCTACTGCCACAACTTCTGCTTGTTGTGGTTTCTCTTTAGCACTTCCCGGTAAAACAATACCGCTCTTTGTAGTTTCCTCAGCTTCTAATTTTTTAATTACAACTCTGTCTCCAAGTGGTCTAATTTTCATCTAAACCCCTCCTTAAAAATATTTGAATGTATTTAAAATTAATTTTTAGCTTTTATTGTTAGCACTCATTAATTGTGAGTGCTAATACAATTATTATAATAATGAATAATATCTATATTTTCAAATTTAAATTTACCAGTTATTAACCTGTTTTGCAGTAAAAATATTAATTATTCTTTAATTAGATAGCTATTTCGCTTTATTACTATTAATTTCATATATATCTTAATATATATATACTTTCCATATGTAAAACCATACTTATTATTATCTTCCAATTAGGCTTTATATATACAAAATATTTAAAATTTATTAAAAAAGCGATAAACAATACAATTAAAGTTGTTTATCGCTTTCTGAAGTTTTATTTTTTGTTATCTTAACTATTATCTTTTCTCCTTTTAGCACGCCTATTATAAATAAAAATGTCATTGTGATTCCTATTAATATAAGAACTGTTTTATTCCCAATATACATTTTTGATCCAAAATACGCTGAAATAATTACTCCAGGCAACCTTCCTAAAGTTGAATAAAGTATAAAGTGTTTAAATCTAATGTTTGATATTCCACATATATAAGCCAGAACATCCTTAGGTATTCCTGGAATTACATATAACAAAAATACTATAAAGTTTATACTGCCTAAGTTTAACATTTTATTAAAAAATTTTAAATTCTTGTTAGATATTATTTTGTTTACAAGCGGCTTCCCATAAATTCTAGATATACTATAAGCTGCCATGCTGCCAAAAGTTATGCCTAAAATTGATATAATACTTCCAAACAACGTTCCGTATATATATCCTCCTGCAATTTGCACAATCTCTCCCGGTATAAAAAAAGCAACTACCTGCAAAAATTGAAGGAACAAAAATACTATTACCCCATATTTGCCATAGGACATAATCCAATTCTTTATTTTATTTGGATCTCTAAATATGTACATGTATTTATTGTAATATTCATATGCAACTGCAATTAATATAAACAATATAATTGCTAGCACTATATAAGGTTTATATTTTTTTAAAGTTCTTTTTAATCTTTTCAATCCATACCACCTAATTTAATGTAATTAATATTCATTATGTTCAATTCATTTTATTATATACATTAAATCTTACCACAGTTTTTTTGTATAATTTATTAAATTTTACTTAACAATATCGGTATTTTATAACTTTATGTTATTTTCCCTAACATAATAAAATAAATACTGCTGTGCAAATCCTGACAACTTGCCAAATTTGCTTATTCCAAAATTCCTTATCTTTTTTAGTGATACATCTGGTGCTAGATAAAAATAGTTCATAGCTCTCTTAACCCATACATCCACAGGGAATGCAGAATATTTCTGCATAGAGAAAAGCATAATGCAATCTGATACTTTAGGACCTATGCCCATAAATTTTTGCAACTCTTTATGGCATACCTCATCCTCTTGATTTTTAATCCAATTAATATCATATTTTTCATCGTAATTTTCTTTAGTTTTAGTTCCATTATAATAAATCTTTGATACAGTATCTTTAATATATTTATTCCTAAAACCAGTTCCACAAGAAGCAAGCTCCTCTAAAGTGGCTTCCTTTAATTTATCTATTTTAGGAAAACTGTAATAAACCTTGTTTTTATATTCTAAAGGCTCTCCCCATTTTTCACTTATATTTTTTATAGCCCTCTGTATCATTGGAATTCTATTATTAGCAGATATTATAAAAGAAACTATCAATTCAAAGGGATCCTGCTTTAATAATCTAATTCCTTCTCCAAATTCTATAGCTTTCTTTAAAACAGGATCTTTACTGAGTATATTTTTTATTTCATTGTAGTCCCTATACAAATCAAAATAATCTGCCCAAATTTCCTTAAAATCCTGCTGCGATGTGTTATATAAAATCACATCCTCTCCTTTTTTTTCCACCTCTATTACTTTTCCAAAATTTACGCCTATATAGTTGCCATTTTCTTCTCTATGCCATCTAAAACACTGCCCACATTCAAATATATGGGCTAATTCAAAATTTCGAACATTTTTTATTATAATCCCATTTTCAAAATCCTCTACATAATTAAAATCCATATTATACTTCCTTTTCTCTATGAAATTTTTACCAAAACCGTATACTTATTTCTGCTAGTATACCATTTTATTAAGATAATTTTCAATCAATATTAAAAAAGCTGTACCAGAAATCTGATACAGCTTCTTTATTCAATATATAATTATTTTTTCAGATATTCATCTATAGCCTTAGCAGCTTTTTTACCAGCACCCATTGCAAGTATTACAGTAGCAGCACCTGTTACGGCGTCTCCACCTGCATATACTCCTTTTCTTGTAGTGAGTCCAGTTTCTTCTTCTGCTATTAAGCATTTACGCTTATTCATCTCAAGTCCTTTTGTTGTAGATGATATAAGTGGATTTGGTGAAGTACCAAGGGCCATAATTACAGTATCTACATCTAAATCAAATTCTGATCCCTTTATTGCAACTGGTTTTCTTCTTCCAGATGCATCTGGTTCTCCAAGTTCCATCTTAATGCATCGTATTCCATTAACCCAGCCTTTTTCATCTCCTAATATTTCTACAGGATTAGTTAAAAGATTGAACTTTATTCCTTCTTGTTTTGCATGGTGTACTTCCTCTGCTCTTGCTGGAAGTTCTTCTTCGGATCTTCTGTATACTATGTATACTTCTGCTCCAAGTCTTAGAGCTGTCCTTGCAGAGTCCATAGCTACATTTCCGCCTCCTACTACAGCTACTTTCTTACCAACTTTTATAGGAGTTGCATAATCATCCCTATATGCTTTCATTAAATTACTTCTTGTTAAGAATTCATTTGCAGAGAATACTCCATTTAAGTTTTCTCCAGGTATTCCCATAAACCTTGGTAATCCTGCTCCTGAACCTATAAATACAGCATCAAATTTCTCTTTTTCTACAAGTTCATCTATAGTAACAGTTCTTCCTATTATTACATCTGTCTCTATTTTTACTCCTAATTTCTTTACATTTTCAACTTCATGATGTACAACCCTATCCTTTGGAAGTCTGAATTCTGGAATACCATATACAAGTACTCCTCCTGGTTGATGAAGTGCTTCAAATATAGTAACGTCATATCCAAGTTTTGCTAAGTCTCCAGCACAGGTAAGTCCTGAAGGGCCACTTCCTATAACAGCTACTTTTTTACCATTTTTAGGTAAAGTCTTGGCTAAATTAATGTTATTTTCTTTTGACCAATCTGCTACAAATCTCTCCAATTTACCTATAGCAATAGCGTCACCTTTCTTGCCAAGTACACATTTTCCTTCACACTGAGTTTCCTGAGGACATACTCTTCCACATACAGCAGGTAATGCACTTGATTGTGCTATTATTTCAGCAGCTTTCTCGAAATTTCTATTTTTCACTTCTGCAATGAAATCAGGTATGCTTATTGTAACAGGACATTGAGTTACACACATAGGTTTTTTACAATGCAAACATCTTGAAGCTTCTTTTACAGCTTCTTCTTCATTGTAACCTAAGCAAACCTCATCAAAATTAGTAGCTCTAACTTTAGGATCCTGCTCCCTTACAGGTACTCTTTTCATTTTTTCAAATTTTTCTTCTGCTCTACACTTTTGTCCTTCTCTACTTCCAGTGTCTCCCTCTTCTTCCTTTAGAAGTTTCTTTCCTTCTTCAGTTTTATACATAGCCTGTCGTCTCATAGCTTCTTCAAAATTTACAAGATGACCATCAAATTCAGGACCATCTACACAGGCAAATTTTAATTCTCCACCTATAGTAACCCTACAAGCTCCACACATTCCAGTTCCATCTACCATTATAGGATTTAAGCTTACTATTGTTTTAATTCCATATTTTTTAGTAAGTTGAGTTATAAACTTCATCATTATCATAGGTCCTATGGCAACTACACAATCGTACTCTTTTTCTTTTTTATCAATAAGTTCCTTTAAAAGATCTGTAACAAAACCTTTATATCCATAGCTTCCATCATCAGTTGCTATATATAAATTATCGCAAATTGGTTTCAATTCATCTTCAAATAGCAGATAATTCTTTGATTTACATCCAACTATAACATCTGCCTCTACTCCATGCTGATGAAGCCATTTTACCTGCGGATAAACTGGTGCAGTACCTACACCGCCTGCTACAAACATTATATTTTTCTTCTTAAGTTCTTTAAGATCCATCTCTACAAGTTCTGAGCAATGTCCAAGTGGTCCAACAAAATCTTCAAAATATTCTCCCACTTCATATTTAGCCATTTCTTTAGTTGAAGCTCCTAGTGTCTGATATACTATAGTAACAGTTCCTTTTTCAGCATCATAGTCACAGATAGTAAGAGGTATTCTTTCACCTTTATCATCCATTTTGACTATAATAAATTGTCCTGGTAAGCAGGATTTTGCAACTCTTGGTGCCTCGATGTCCATTAAGAATATGTTTGGTGATAACTCTTTTTTGTTAACAATCTTGTACATACTTTTATGCCATTTTTTTTAGTACATAAATCATAAGATCTATGTCTATTTCCCTTTTCATAGTGTTCGATTTTGCTAGCTAGCTACTTTCGTTTGGTCTTCCACTCCGAGGGCGTAAATTCGGATGAAATTCACCCTACAGCATCAGTAAATACCCCCCAAATAAGATACATCTGACTAAAACGGCTTTTTACCCCTTTCTCAACTCATATTTGACCTAATATAAACCTACATAATTATATCATATAATTATGAAAATTGCACAAGAAAACAATTACAATGTGCTAAAAATATAAACTATATTCATAATATTGCTCATTTTTTCTAAATATTTATAATTTAAATTTATTTTCAAGCAAATGAATTTTCTAACTCAAATAATTTATTTAAATTTTTAATCTATGTCATTTAAAACACAAGTCAATGTTAATAAACTATCACTTAAATGAACATTTTCAATCTTTATATCTTCTGGAGTAACCAAATCTACAGGAGCAAAATTCCAAATACCTTTAACTTTGTTTTTGACTAAAATATCACAAACCTTTTGGGCATTATTGTTAGGTACACATATAACTCCTATATCTATACTATTTTCTTTTAAGTAATCATCTAAATAATCTATATCCCTTATCTCAATATCTCTAATTTTAATACCTATAAGTTTAGGATTTATATCAAAAATAGCTTCTAATTGAAAACCTATTTTTTCAAATCTAGTATAGTTAGCTATAGCCTGACCTATATTACCTGCACCTATTATGACAGTTTTATAAATTTTTGTGAGGCCAAGTATGCTGCATATTTCCCCATATAATTCATTTACGTTATATCCATATCCCTGTTGTCCAAAATCTCCAAAACAGTTCAAGTCCTGCCTTATCTGTGAAGCCGTGAATCCTATTTTTTCACTTAATTCCTTAGATGATATTCTATCTACATCATGTTTCATTAAATCCATTAAATACCTATGGTATTTTGGCAATCTCTTTATAACAGCCATTGATATATTCTTTTTTTTATCCATACTACACCTTCTTCTATATTCTTTA
>DAIMMR010000173.1:0-7865 GCA_036720575.1 Clostridium sp. | reverse complement strand
TTTATCATTATTTTTTCTCCTTTTCGTATATGTGTTTCTAAACAGAAAATCAACTTAGAATACCTATATATATATAGATAGTTAACTCTACAATTAAACTTATACAAATCATATAATGACAATTTCAGCTTAATAGTTTTTTACTATAATTCAATTATACTATATATAGTTTATTAGTGAAAAGTTGAGTATTTAATATTTTATTTTAAAACTCACAGAAAAGAGCCATACTTTATCAGAACCAGTTATGTTAGTTCTTTTAAAGTAAGACTCTCTTTAAATTTGGCAGTTTTAAAAAATTACGACGTAATTTTTTTAGTTGAAAGTTGAAAATTGAGAATTGAGAGTTAATGTTGATTTTTAGCTATCGCAAAAATCTTTAAATTTATACAAGTCACCTCTTAGTGATGTTTTGCTTTAGCAAAACGAGCTTTCAAAAATTTAATTAAAGATTTTTTGTAGTGTAACGGAAAAAAATCCACATTAACTCTCCACTTTCCACTCTCAATTCTCAACTAAGCAAATTGCTTCACAATATTTTTATATTAAGTTAATTTCATGCACGAAGATTAAGTACTTAATAAACTTTTTTAACCCTATCGTCCATAACTATAAGCATAATGCTTTTGCCTCTTCCTGCTCTATTTTGAAGAACTACATCTTTTAAATTTATCTGCTCCTTGTTTCCCTTTTCAGAAATTAAGTTTAGCTTATAATCTTTGCTGTCATTACCATCTATAAGAAAACAATATGATACCTTATCGTCTTCCTTTAGACTTATAGCTGTAACACCTGCAGCTAATTTTCCCATAGTATTTACGGTATTTGCCTTAAACTTTATTCCCATTCCTCTTTCAGTTATCAAAAATATTTCTATTTCTTCCTTGTCACTGTATTCTACATTTACAAGTGAATCTTTTTTATCTTTAAATTTATAGGCGATAGAGCATCCTGCAATCTGTTTAAATTCCATTAAAGCCGTCTTTTTCACCATCCCATATTGGGTAAAAAAGTATACATATCCACAATCAAAATTTTCCACAGAAATTATCTTTAGTATATTACCTACGTCTATATTTTTCATAAGTAACTTAATATCCATTCCACTATTATCTATATTCTGGATCATAAAAGCAGGTATAGAAAAGACTTCTCCATCTGATGTAAATATTAATATGTAACTTGAAGAATTGGTAGACACATTTTTAGAAGATTTTCCTGAATTTAAAACTTTAATTATCCCAGACTTATTTATGTTTATATAAAACTTTTTATATCCTGGTTCTGTTGAAAAATCCATCTTTACTGCAAAATCTTCTCTTTGTAATGTAACAAGTGGTGTAGTAACTATATTTCTATCTTCCAAGTTAATTTCTGGACTTCTTACCGTAAAATCAAGTCCGGATTTAGTTTCTACTTTTATAAATTCTACATTTGTGCTTCTATCAACAAGTTTTACGCCTATAAGTTTTTCCCCATCTTTTAATTTTAATGCCATAAGTTTTGTATAATTTGTAATAAATAATTCAATTCCTGTTCTTTTTATTCCACTAATGCTAGTAAAAAATACAAAATCCTTTTGCAAATTAAAATCTTTTATACTGTACACTGCAATTATATGATTCTCTTCTAAATTAATTCCCTTTATTAAATTATCCAGCTTTTCTCCTTTTTCCTTCCACTTAAACTCAGGGATATCCATTCCTCTAATCCTGTACATATCACCGGACTCTGTAAAGAACATAAGAGTATCTTTTGTGCTGGAATTTATAAAATACTCGTTGAAATCTCCTTCTCTATATTCTATGTCTTCAACTTTTCCACTGGAACGATTATAACTTTTTAAAGAGGACCTCTTTATGTATCCCTCTTTTGACATAGTAATAACTATATCTTCATCAATTATAATTTCATCTACGTCTATTTTTGCCTTTTCATCTTCTTCAACAATAGCAGTTCTTCTATCGTCTCCATACTTTTCTCTAACTTCAATAAGTTCCTTTTTTATAACTGCTAAAATTTCCTTTTCGCTTTCCAATATTTTAGTGAGCTTTTTTATAATTTTCAAAAGTTTTGCATGCTCTTTTTCAAAAGAGTCTATTTCAAGTCCAGTGAGCCTGTACAGCATAAGCTCCAATATAGCTTCCGACTGTGGGTATGTAAAATCAAATTGTTTCATAAGGTTTGAAGCAGCATCTTTTTTGGATTTAGAACTTCTAATAGTCTTTATAATTTCATCCATTATGCCAATAGCTTTTATAAATCCCTCTACAATATGAAATCTCTTTTTTGCTTCTTCCAATTCCCTTTTAGTTCTTTTTGTTATGATTTCCTTTTGGTATTCCACATAATATTTCAATATGAGTTTTAACCCCATAGTTCTTGGCTTTCCATCTGCTAGGGCTACCATGTTAAAAGATATGTTGCATTGAAGATCTGTCTTTTTTAGTAAATATTTTAAAATCTTCTGAGCCAGTTTCATATCTGTAGATTTTTTAAATTCTATTACTGCTCTTATACCACTTCTATCAGATTCATCCCTTATGTCTGATATAGGTTCTAGTGCCTTTGCATACCTTTTGTCTGCAGTCATTTCAGAAATTACCTGAAGTAATTTTGCCTTACTCCTTCTATAAGGGAACTCTGTAATAACTATTCCAAGTCTTCCGCTGTCCAATTTCTCTATGGAAGTCTTGGCTCTTAGTGTAACTTTTCCTTCTCCTGTTTCATAGGCTGAAATCATAGATTTTTTACCTATAATTATTCCTCCTGTAGGTAAATCCGGTCCTTTTATGTAATTCATAAGTTCTTCTACAGTTATATCTGGATTATCAATATATGCTGCAGTCGCATCTATTACTTCTCTCAAATTATGTGGGGGTATGTTAGTTGCAAGACCTACAGCTATTCCAAAAGCTCCATTTACAAGTAAGTTGGGATATCTTGCAGGAAGAACTTCCGGTTCCTTTTCAGAGCCAGAATAATTGTCCACCATATTTACTACACCTTTTTCTATATCTCTTATCATTTCCATAGCAATAGGTGTAAGTCTTGCTTCTGTATAACGCATGGCAGCTGCACTATCTCCATCCTGACTTCCCCAATTTCCATGACCATCTATAATTGGCATCCTAGTTGTAAAATTCTGGGCTAGTATTACCATGGCGTCATATACGGAAGTATCTCCATGAGGATGATATTTTCCAAGGATGTCTCCTACTATCCTGGCAGACTTGTAATATGGTTTGTCTGGAAACGCCTTTAACATATATGACCCATATATTATCCTTCTATGTACAGGTTTTAACCCATCTCTGACATCAGGAAGCGCCCTATCCTTTGCCACTTCTACTGCATAAGGAAGATAATTGTCCGGCATAGCTTCTTCTATAGGAATTTTTATTATATTGTTATCTTTTGGAATTACTGTGTTCTTAACCAAATCCATTTCCTCCGATTCTTTCAGTTTCACCTGTGAAATTTCAGCAACTGTGAACTGTGAATTGTGAACTGTGCATTGTGCATTGTCTAAAATTGTGCATATTTATACATATATTTTTTTCTAGGTGCAACTACATCTCCCATTAAAAGTGATACCATCTTTTCAGCTTTAGCAGCATCATCTATAGTTATTTGCTGCAGTGTTCTCGTTTCAGGGTTTAAAGTAGTTTCCCAGAGCTGGTCTGGATTCATTTCACCAAGTCCTTTGTACCTCTGCACAAGGACACCCTTCCCTATTTGCTTTTTTGCATCTGGCAGTGTCTCATCACTATAGGCATACTTAATTACCTCTTTGCCTTTACTCTGCTTATATACTTTATAAAGGGGTGGCAGTGCTATATAAAGGTGACCATTTGAAATAAGCTGTTTCATATATCTATATATATAAGTCATCCAAAGAGACCTTATATGATATCCATCTACATCTGCATCACTTAAAATTATAATTTTATCATACCTTAAATCACTTTCATTATAACTTTCGAGTACGCCAGTACCTATAGCAGTATTAAATATCTTAAGTTCTTCACTTCCAAGAACGTTCTCAAGCTTCTGCTTTTCCGTATTCATAATTTTACCCTTAGAAGGCATTATAGTTTGAAATCTTCTGTCTCTGGCCTGTTTTGCAGAGCCGCCGGCAGAATCACCTTCAACTACTATAAATTCACATTTTGAAGAATCCTTTAATGTGCATACGGCAACTTTTCCTGCAAGAGGAGCTGCACCTTTACCTATCTTTTTCTTTTCCGCATCATTTATCTTTTTTATCTTCTCTCTTCTTGCGGCAGCATGGAGAGCATTATTTATTATAGCAGATGCTATCTCTTTATTATCTTCTATCCATTCTGAAAGCTTTGTATAGGCAAGATCATTCATCATAGTATAGGCCTCCGTATTTCCAAGTTTTGTCTTGGTTTGACCTTCAAATATAGGATTAGTTATTTTTATCTTAACTATAGCTGTCATTCCTTCTCTTAAGTCGTCCCCTTCAAATTCTTTATCTTTTTCTTTCAGTAAATTTAATTTTTTAGCCCACTCTTTGAAAGCCCTAGTCATACCTGTTTTAAATCCACTTTCGTGGGTTCCAGATTCTGTAGTAGGAATATTATTTACATAACTTGCTATATGGTAGGTAGTAGAATCTGTGAATTGCATACATACCTCTCCATACATACTCAAATCACTTATCTTTCTTTCTCCTTCAAATAATATTGGATCCTTATGAATAGGTATTTTACTCTCATTTAAATAATCTATAAAATCTAGAAGTCCCCTTTCTGAATGGTACTCCCTTTCTATACTTTCTTCTCCTGTATTATCAATTAATTTTAAAGTTATACCTTTATTTTGGAAAGCCAACTCTTTTAACCTTTCATCTATTACATCAATTTTAAAATCAGTTGTAGAAAATACTTTGTTATCAGGCATAAATGTTACTTTAGTACCCGTATCACTTGTATCTCCTATTACTTTAATAGCCGTTACTGGTGTGCCTGGCATATTTTTTTTCAGTGATTTATCATAGGCATATTCAAATCTTTGTTTATATATATGCCCCTTTTGCCTTACCTCTACTTCCATCCAGGTAGACAGAGCATTCACTACTGCTGCCCCTACACCGTGAAGACCCCCTGAAGTTTTGTACACTGAATTATTGAATTTTCCTCCTGTATGAAGTTCAGTGAACACCATTTCCACTCCATTTTTCTTTTTTACAGGATGAATGCCCGTAGGTATTCCCCTCCCGTTATCCTGCACTGACACGCTGCCATCCTTATTTAAGGTAACATATGCCCTATCTCCAAATCCATTGGAAATTTCATCTATAGCATTGTCCAAAAGCTCCCATATGCAATGATGGAGACCTTTACTGCCAGTTGAACCTATGTACATTCCCGGTCTAACACGTACAGGTTCGAGTTTCTCCAATGAAGTTAAGGAGTTTACATCATAGACATTTCTTTCTTTGCCCTCCATAAAATTTCCCCTTTCACACATTTCCATTATATTTACGAAAAAAAACCTTCTCAAAAAAGAAGGTAGTTAACTTCAAAATTATTATATAAGTAATATTTAAATTATGCAAATTTATTTTTAAAAAATGTCATATAAATTCTATTCTACTGGAACTTGAAGAGTGACTTGCCCTCCTCCTGTAATAGGTGAATTCCCAATATACATTTCTCCTTTATGCTGTTTTAAGATAGAATAGGCAATAAATAATCCCATGCCGTAATGTGTTTTAGACGTTCTGCTGTTATCACCCATATAGAATTGTGCTGCAGCAAATTTAATGTCTTTATTTGAAAAACCTTTACCATTATCAGTAACGGTAAAACAAATGTTATCCTGAAAACTTGCCGCTTTAAAATAAATTTTACTATTATCTGGTGAGTAATCAACACCATTAGAAATGACATTCATAATTGCCCTGTACAGTAAACTTTGATCAATCATAATTTCTTGCGGCAGACACTCTTCCTCAAATTCAACTTGTAATTTCTTTGTACATGCAAGTGCATTTAATTGATTATGAATATTTTCTACAAACTTTCCTGTATTTACTTTACTTGGTTGTATGCAAAAGCCTTCTTCTGCTCTAGATAATTCAATAAGTGTTTTTATATATTTCTCAATTTGATTAGAATTTTTATGAATAAATGCTGTGTATTCCTTCTGTTCCTCATTTAAAGGTGAATCTATTAATAATTCTGCATTGCCCTTAATAACCGCAAGGGGTGTTTTTACATCATGGGCAAGAGCTGAAATCTGCTTCCTTTTATCCTGTTCAATATGCCACTGCTTTTTTAGGGATTTTTTTAATTCCTCTTTCATATCTGATAGTGACAATAAAACGCTGTCAAATTCTTTTATCCCTGAATGAGTTATCTCAAAATCCAAATCCTGTTTTTTGATTTTTTCTGATACTTCAAATAAAGGATTTAACTGTTTTTTTAGCTTTCGTGCATAAATTGTTGAAATTATAAAAATAATGGTAACACATAAAAAAATATACATTAAAACAAACATTCCTTGAGGATTAGGTAAATTACTATTTAAAAAGTCAGAACTATACCTCATTATAATATAATACTGAAGTATGCATAAACCATCTTTTCTTTGTATGATATAATACTGTTTCGTCGCCCAATGGTTATTATAGCCCTCTCCCCTTGCATACCTTTTTGCTTCGTCTAAATCTTTAGAATTTAAATCTGTTTTGACTACTCTATAACTTTTGTCAAAAATAACAAATTTACATCCTTTAGGGATCATATTTTCTGTTATAGTCTGTGCTGATTGAAGTTTAGATTTTACATTTAAAGCTAGGCTTTCACTATAATTTGCAGGTAAAAATATGTTACCCTTTATAAGCAAAAAAACAAATTCAAGATACAATGCTGAAACAACAATAAATGTAATAGCTAAAGTTACTAGATATCTAAAAAAAATTTCTCTCATTGTAACTGGTTTTCTATTTATTCCCATTTGTAGCCAATCCCCCAAACCGTTTTAATTGGATATAAATCAAAAACAGCAAGCTTTGCCCTTATATTTTTTATATGCTCTGCAATGCCTGAGCTGTCACTTTCCCTTTCATATCCGTATACAGCTTCATAAATTTGCTCTTTTGTAAACACCTGTCCTTTGCTGCGTACAAGGAATTCACAAATAGCATATTCACTTTTTGTCATAGGCACTTTTTTATCTTCTATAATAATTTCCTTGCTTGTCAAATTGAATTTCATGCCAGAGATAGAAATCATATTGTGTTTTTCTCTTTTCTCTCTCCTCAGGTGGGCATTTACCCTAGCACGAAGTTCTCCTGTACTAAAAGGTTTTTTTATATAATCATCCCCGCCTATTCCAAGTCCAAACATTACGTCATCTTCCATAGTTTTAGCAGTTAAAAACAAAATTGGACAGTCTACTATATCACGAATTTTCTCACACAATTCAAAACCATCTATATCCGGCATCATAACATCCAATAAAATAAGATCATACTTTGCGTACTCATTAAGCAAAATTTTTTTTGGATTATTGACAATTGTAACGACATGTCCATCTTTCCCAAGAACATTTTTCACAAGTACTAAAATGTCCTCTTCATCATCTATTACAAGAATCTTTGCCATACAGCTACCCTCCCCCTCAAATTAGTTAAGAACTCAACTTTCTAATATACAAAATTTTGACTTACTATAAAAACTTTGCGAAGCACTTTTTAGAGGACAATTAACAGAGGACATAGGACAGTGAAGGTAAGTTTTCTTCCTTATGTCAGAAAACTAATTTATTTTTTTAGGCTTGTTTTGCTAATGCAAAAAAGCTTCAAATTTATATAAGTCAGCAATATTTCG